>CAJWAH010000007.1 GCA_913020095.1 uncultured Synechococcus sp. | reverse complement strand
CAATTCAGCATCAACTCTTAAGAGGGTTTTTGCCAATTGTGTTGATTTCCTCCCCTAAATCTAAAAGGTTACTGAAATCACAACTGAATCAAGAAAGCCCATAAGAAGCTCTACTTCCGGAGCCATCCCTCCCCATGACCGCAAGCCCTCTCACAGCAGCTGAAAACAGCCGCAAGCGGGGCAATGACCCCATCAGCTGGTACCTCTCGAGTATCGGCCGGGTTCCATTGCTGACTCCTGCGGAGGAGATCGAGCTGGGCAACCAGGTTCAAACCATGATGAATCTGGTGGAGCAAGGCGAGGAAGCCACCTACACCGCCCGCGAAAAGAAGCTGATTCGTGTTGGCCGCCGCTCCAAGGAGCGCATGATGAAAGCCAACCTGCGCCTGGTGGTGAGCGTTGCCAAGAAATATCAGGGCAAAGGTTTGGAGCTGCTGGATCTGATCCAGGAGGGTTCCTTGGGCCTGGAGCGGGCTGTTGAGAAATTCGACCCAACCCGTGGTTACAAGTTTTCGACCTACGCCTTCTGGTGGATTCGCCAGAGCATGACCCGGGCGATCGCCTGCCAGTCCCGCACGATTCGCCTGCCGGTTCACCTCAGTGAGCGCTTGGCCACGGTGCGCAAAGCCACCATGGATTTGGCCCACAAGTTGGGCGCCATGCCCAGCCGCAAGGAGATCGCCACCGAGCTGGGCATGGGCCTTGAAGAGCTCGATGGCCTGCTGCGTCAAGCGCTGACCACCTCCAGCCTCGATGCCCCCATCAGCGGCGAGGAAGGCCGCAGCTTCCTTGGCGAGCTGATCGCTGATCCCCGCAATGAGGAGCCCCTCGATGCGGTGGAGCGGCGCATGCACCACGAGCAGCTGGGCCGCTGGCTCAGCTACCTCACAGCCCAGGAAAAGCAGGTGCTGGAAATGCGCTTTGGCCTCGGCGGTGAGCAGCGCCACACCCTCGCTGAGATCGGCCGCTTGATGGAGGTCTCCCGCGAGCGGGTGCGCCAGGTGGAACTCAAAGCCCTGCGCAAACTCCGTAACCTCACCCGACGCGTTCCAACCCAGCTCTGAGCATCCGGGTTCCCCTCGTCTACCACCCGCTCTACAGCGCTCCACTGCCCTCCAGCCATCGCTTCCCGATGGCGAAATTCCGGCAGTTGCGCCAGTGCCTGGCCGATAAGGGGCTCGCCCAGGAGCAGCAATTTCATCAACCGCTGCCCTGCCCGCGGCGCTGGCTCGAGCTGGTGCATCCGCGCGGCTATCACCAAGCCTTTGCCCGCGGTGAATTAGACCGCCAAGCCCAGCGGCGCATTGGCCTACCGGCCACCCAACCACTGGTGCAGCGCACCTGGCTGTCGGTGGGCGGCACCCTGCGCACGGCGCAACTGGCTCTTGAACACGGCATGGCCTGCCACCTGGCGGGCGGCACCCACCACGCCTTTCCCGATTACGGCAGCGGCTTTTGCATCTTCAATGACATCGCCGTAACCGCCAGCGTCTTGCTGCAGCAAGGCCTGGTGAACAAGCTCATGGTGGTGGATCTTGATGTGCATCAGGGCGATGCCACCGCAGCGATCTTTTCTGGCGAGCCGAGGGTGTTCACCTTCTCGGCCCACGCCGCCAGCAACTTCCCCTCGCGCAAACAAAGCAGCGATCTGGATCTGCCGTTGACTGATGGCCTCGAAGATCAGGCCTATCTCCAAAGCGTGGGTGATGTGCTGCCGGCGCTGCTTGATCAGCAGCAACCGGATTTGGTGCTCTACAACGCCGGCGTCGATCCGCACCGAGACGATCGCCTCGGCAAGTTGGCCCTCAGCGATCAGGGCCTATTGCAGCGCGATCACTTGGTGTTTGATGCCTGCCTGCGCCGCAACATCCCAGTGGCCAGCGTGATTGGCGGCGGCTACGACACGATCGATGCGCTGGTGGAGCGCCATGCCTTGGTGTTCAGGGCCGCCAGCGATCAAGCCCGTTTGCACGGGCTGTAGGGCTCAATCTTCCGCCCAGATGTAGCGGGTGAGCTCACTGGCATCGGGCTCGGGAGCAGCCAAGGCGAACTCCACGGCTTCGCGCACTTCGGCATCGATCTCTTTATCGATCGCCTCCATCTCTTCAGCGCTCAGCAGACCGCGGGAGTGCATGGTGGCCTGGAAGCCTTTGATCGGATCGCGCTCGGCCCAGAAGGCTTTCTCCTCGGGATCGCGCAACTCATCGGGGTCCGCCAGGGAATGACCGCGGAAGCGGTAGGTCATGCACTCCAACAGGGTGGGACCTTCACCGGCGCGGGCGCGGGCCACAGCGCGCTGGGCGGCATCACGCACCGCCAACACATCCATGCCGTCCACTTCTTCGCCGTGCATGCCGAAGCCAGCTGCTTTGCGCCAGATCTCGGTGTCACTGGTGGCGCGCTCGTGGGCCATGCCGATGGCCCACTTGTTGTTCTCCACCACAAACAGGATGGGCAGCTTCCACAGCTGCGCCATGTTCAAGCATTCGTAGAACTGGCCGATGTTGCAGGTGCCATCGCCAAAGAACGCGGCGGTGACGGCATTGCTGGAGCTATCGCCAAGGGCATCACGCTTGTAGCGGCTGGTGAAGGCCGCACCCAACGCCACGGGAATGCCTTCGCCGATGAAGGCATAACCACCGAGCAGGTGGTGCTCTTTGGAGAACAGGTGCATCGAGCCACCACGGCCCTTGGAGCAGCCGGTCTCTTTGCCAAACAGCTCACTCATCACCTCGCGGGCTGGCACGCCCGCGCTGAGGGCATGCACGTGGTCGCGGTAGGTGCTGCAGAACCAGTCGTGCTGGGTCTTCATGGCCTTGATCACGCCACTGGAGACCGCTTCCTGCCCGTTGTAGAGGTGCACGAAGCCAAACATCTTGCCGCGGTAGTACATCTCCGCGCACTTGTCCTCAAACCTTCGCCCCAGGACCATGTCCCGGTAGATGGTGAGGGCCTCCTCACGGGTCAAATCAGGGCACGGCTGCGCAGTGGCAAAGCTGGCGGCGGCGGCGGTCTCCGTGGTCATCAAACTTGACCCTTGCAGGAACGGACTTTACCGCTGAAGCCCCTTAAACTCCGCACCTGTTTTAACCAGTAGCGGTGGAACTCCCCCTCGACCATTTCCGACTGTTGGGGGTGAGCCCGGTTGCCACCGAGGAGTTGGTGCTGCGCACCTTGAGTCAGCGGCTAGACCGGCCGCCTGAAGGCGGCTTCACCACAGACGCCCTGGAGTGCCGCGCTGAGCTACTGCGCGGCAGCGCGGATTTGCTCTGCGACAGCGAGCGGCGCGAGGAATACGAGTGCCTGCTCACCGAGCTCAACGCCGAGAGCCCCGACACGCTGCCGGCTTTGGAGGTGCCCTCCAGCCAGGAAGTGGGCGGCCTCATCCTCTTAATGGAAGCCGGCCAGCCCGCCGAAGCCTTTGAAGGCGCCCGCCAGGCGCTGCAACCACCCCAGGCCCCAGCCCTGGGCAGCAACCGCGAAGCCGATCTCTCGCTGCTGGCGGCCATCTCGGCTCAAAAGGCCGGGCAAGAGCGCTGCCGCGATCGCCGCTTTGAAAGCGCCGCGCAGATCCTGCACAACGGCATCCAACTGCTGCAGCGCATGGGCCAGCAGCAAGAACAACGGGTGCGCCTCGAGAGCGACCTCAATGCCCTGCTGCCCTACCGGATCCTCGATCTGATCAGCCGCGATCTAGCGGAAAGCGGCAGCCGCGAATTCGGCCGCGATCTGCTCAATGAATTGGTGCAGCGCCGCGGCGGCCTCGATGGCGATCAAGATCCCGAGTTCCCGCAGGAATCGTTCCAGTCGTTCTTCCAGCAGATCCGCGGTTTCCTCACCGTGCAAGAGCAGATCGATCTGTTCCTGCAATGGGGTGAAAACGGCTCGATCACCGCTGAATTCCTCAGCGCCTATGCCCTAACCGCCTCCGGCTTTGCCCAGCGCAAACCCGAGCGGATCGGATCGGCCCTCGAGCGGCTGCAAGCCATGCGTGATGTGGGCGTCGATGCGGAAATGGCCTGCCTGCATTTGCTGCTGGGCCAAACCGATGAAGCAGCGGTCTGCTTTGAGCGCGGCAGCGATGCAGCCCTCAAGGCCTGGGCCAAAGAGCAGGGCAGCGATCCCTTGGCCGGCCTGTGCGTGTATTGCAGCGACTGGCTCAAGCGCCAAGTGCTGCCTTGCTACCGCGACCTTGAGGCCGACCCCGATCTGGAGGCCTACTTCGCCGATCGCGATGTGCAGGCCTTCATCGAAAGCAGCGACCGCAACCGTCAGCGCGCCAGCGCGAGCGCTAGCGAGCCGATCACCAACTTTGAAGTGCTGCCCACCCCGGATCCCAGCGAAATCGAAGAGATCCTCGAGCCGCTGAGCAGCAGCGAAGAGGGCGCCACCCCCGCCTGGCGCCTGTGGCAAGAGCAGGCCCAGCAGGCCGCAGCCCAACTGCAGCTGCGGATAAGCGAGCTCCAAGAACGCCTGCAAGCCACCACGGGCAAACAGCGCTCGATTGCAGCGGCCTCAGCTGCTGGCCTCACCGCCGCAGTGCTTGCCGGGGTAGCGATCAGCCAACGCCCCAACATTCCGGCCCGCGAAGCCCTGCTGCTGCCGGAGGCTCCCCTGGAGCTCGATAGCCCCTTGGCGAAGCTCAACAGCGCCACACCGGCAGAGGAAACCGAGGTGCTGCTGCAGCTCTGGCTCGACACCAAAGCCACCCTGCTCGATGGCACCGCCTCCGCTGACCAACTCAAGGAATTGGCCAGCGCCGAGCTGGTGCAATACGCCAAGGCCGGCCGGGCCCTCGATGCCGCCAGCGGCAAGCGCCGCAAGGTGAATGCCCGGGTGCAGGAGCTGGAGCTCAGCAGCGACAGCCCCGAGCGGCGTGTGGCCAAGGCCACGATCCAATACGAAGAGAAGGTGCTCAGCGACGACGGTGAGCTGCTGGGGCAAGTGGAGCCCAAGCAGATCAAAAACACCTACGTGTACGAGAAAAAAGGCGACAGCTGGCAGCTGACCGACTTCCGCCCCAGCATCTAGCGCTGAGCTGATTCCTACGATGGAGGGCTTGTAGCCCTGGATTGGCGGCGCTGATGTTTGAAGAGCTCTCCCAACGGTTTGAGGATGCCGTCCGCGGCCTCAAGGGCGAAGCCTCGATCAGCGAGGGCAACGTCGATAGCGCCCTGAAAGACGTGCGCCGCGCCCTGCTGGACGCCGACGTCAGCCTGCCGGTGGTCAAAAGCTTCATCGCTGAGGTGCGCGAGAAAGCCCTCGGCGCCGATGTGGTGCGTGGCGTCAGCCCCGATCAGCAGTTCATCAAGCTTGTCCACGAGGAGCTTGTTGAGGTGATGGGCGGGGCCAATGCGCCCCTGGCCAAGGCCGAGCAATCCCCCACCGTGGTGCTGATGGCCGGCCTGCAGGGCGCCGGTAAAACCACCGCCACCGCCAAGCTCGGACTGCACCTCAAAGAGCAGGGGCGTAGAGCGCTGCTGGTGGCCGCCGACACCTACCGGCCCGCGGCCATCGATCAGCTGCAAACCCTGGGCAAACAGATCGATGTGGAGGTGTTCAGCCTCGGCGCCGATGCCAAGCCCGAAGCCATTGCCGAAGCGGGCCTAGCCAAGGGCCGCGAAGAAGGCTTCGACACGGTGATCGTCGACACCGCCGGCCGCCTGCAGATCGACACCTCGATGATGGAGGAGATGGTGCGGATCCGCGGCGCCGTGGCACCCGATGAGGTGCTGCTGGTGGTGGATTCGATGATCGGCCAGGAGGCCGCTGACCTCACCCGCTCGTTCCATGAGCAGGTGGGCATCACCGGGGCCGTGCTCACCAAGATGGACGGCGACTCCAGGGGTGGCGCGGCCCTTTCGATCCGCAAGGTCAGCGGCGCACCGATCAAATTCATCGGCACCGGCGAGAAGGTGGAGGCGCTGCAGCCGTTCCACCCCGAGCGGATGGCCAGCCGCATCCTCGGCATGGGGGATGTGCTCACCCTGGTGGAGAAGGCCCAGAAGGAAGTTGAGATCGCCGATGTCGAGAAGATGCAGCGCAAGCTGCAGGAAGCCAGCTTCGACTTCTCCGATTTCGTCAAACAGATGCGCCTGATCAAGCGCATGGGCTCCCTCGGCGGCCTGATGAAAATGATCCCGGGGATGAACAAGATCGACGACGGGATGCTCAAGCAGGGCGAAGCCCAGCTCAAGCGCATCGAAGCGATGATCGGCTCGATGACCGTTCAAGAGCGGGAAAACCCCGACCTGCTCGCCAGCCAGCCCTCGAGGCGCCGCCGCATCGCCAAAGGCAGCGGCCACCAAGCGGCTGAGGTGGACAAGATGCTGGCCGACTTCCAGAAGATGCGCGGCTTCATGCAGCAGATGAGCCGCGGCGGCGGCATGCCGGGAATGCCTGGGATGCCCGGCATGGGCGGCATGCCTGGAATGGGCGGAATGCCGGGGATGCCTGGAATGGGTGGAATGCCCGGCATGGGCGGCGGCGGTGGCGGGCGCCCCGGTAAGAAGATGAAGCCCGCCAAGAAGCGCAAGGGCTTCGGAGAGCTGTAGGGGTCAAGCGGTATGGTGGTGGATTCCTGTCCACGACCGTTCGAGATCCCGATGATCAAGCTCCGCCTGAAGCGCTTCGGTAAGAAGCGGGAAACGAGCTTCCGGATCGTGGCTTGCAACAGCACCAGCCGCCGCGATGGCCGCCCGCTGCAGGAGCTGGGCTTCTACAACCCCCGCACCAAGGAAACCCGCCTCGACACCGACGCCCTGCGCGCTCGCCTCGAGCAAGGCGCTCAGCCCTCTGACACCGTGCGCACCCTGCTGGAGCGCGGCGGTCTGCTGACCAAAAGCGTGCGCCCAGCTGAGGTGATCGGCAAGCTCAAGCAAGAGGAAGCCCGCAAGAAAGAAGCTGCCGACGCCAAGGCTGCTGCCAAGGCAGAAGCCGAAGCCAAGGCCAGCGAAGCTGCTGCTGAGGAGGCTCCGGCTGAGGAGGCTCCCGCTGAGGCCTGAGCCTCACCGTGACCAGCAGCGAGGGCCGCGAACGCCAGCGCTTCACCATTGACCTTCCCGATCAGGAAGCCGCCCTGGCCCTCGCTGGTCAGGGCGAAATCATGCTGCGGCGGCTCAGTGATCTGACCGGCGCCAACCTCGTGCTGCGGGGCCTGCAGCTATTTATCGAAGGCCGCCCCAGCCAGATGGAGCGCGCCGCCGGTTTGGTGGAACTGCTGCGCCCGTTTTGGAGTGAGGGCCAGGCCGTCACCCAGGTGGACATCCAAACCAGCCTGCAGGCCCTCGACACCGGCCGCAGCGACGAACATCGCGACCTCAGCCAGCAGGTGCTGGCCCGCAGCCAGAACGGCAAGCTGCTGCGCCCGCGCACCCTGCGGCAAAAGCAATACGTCGAGGCGATGGAGCGCCACGACCTCACCTTGGCGCTGGGGCCAGCGGGCACAGGCAAAACCTTTTTGGCGGTGGTGCAGGCGGTGCGCAGCCTGCAAGAGCGCAAGGTGGAGCGGATCATCCTCACCAGACCAGCGGTGGAAGCCGGCGAGCGCTTGGGCTTTCTGCCCGGTGATCTGCAGCAAAAGGTGGACCCCTATTTGCGGCCGCTCTACGACGCGCTGCACAGCCTGCTGAGCCCGGAGCGCACAGCAGCCTTGATCGAGAAAAACATCATCGAAGTGGCGCCCTTGGCCTACATGCGCGGCCGCACCCTGGCTGAGGCGTTTGTGATCCTCGATGAGGCCCAAAACACCACCACCGCGCAGATGCGCATGGTGCTGACGCGCCTGGGCGAAAACTCCCGCATGGTGGTCACTGGCGACCCCAGCCAGGTGGATTTGCCCGGCAGCCAGCTCAGCGGCCTGGTGGAAGCCGCCCAGGTGCTTGATGGCGTTGAGGGCATTGCCATCTGCCGGCTGACGGCCGCTGATGTGGTGCGCCACCCCTTGGTGCAGCGCTTGGTGCAGGCCTATGCGCGCCGCGACGCGCAAAACCAAGGGCGCCGGTGAGGTGATCCGCACGCCTGTAGGCAGCGATCCCTTGGAATCACTGGCAGGATTGGTGAAGTTTGAAACTCTGATGCGCCATGCCGGCCAGCAGTAATTTCCGCGAGGTCATCCGCGACGCGCAAAGCAGCGCGCTGGTGGGACCCAATGTTGTCAATAAGGCGCTGCCCTACGTGGGCGGCGGCATGGTGCTGACCGCCGCGGGCACCCTCGGCGGCCTGTCGATGATCGCCAGCCCAGCCTTCATGCCCCTGTTCTGGGTGGCCTTGATCGGCAACCTGGTGCTCTTCTTTGTGGCGCAAAACATTGCCCTCAAGGGCAACAACGCCACAGCCCTGCCGCTGCTGGCGATCTACAGCCTGATCACCGGCTTCACCTTGAGCGGCTTGGTGGCCATGGCCATCGGCGTAGCCGGCATCGGTTCGGTGGGCACCGCAGCGATCGCCACCGGCATCACCTTTGTGATCGCCTCGATCATGGGCCGCCGCATGAGCGACAGCGTTGGTCAGGCCCTTGGCGGTGTGGTGACCCTCGGCATCATCGGCCTGGTGATCGCCATGGTGGTGCAGCTGATCGGCGGCATCTTTGCCCCGCAGATGTTCCTGGGCGGCGGCTTTGAGCTGATGATCGCGGGCTTCGGCACCGTGCTGTTCATCGGTGCGGCCTTCCTCGACTTCTACACAATGCCCCGCGTCTACCAGGACGAGCAGTACCTCGCTGGTGCCCTGGGGATGTATCTGACCTACATCAACCTGTTCATCTTCATCCTGCGCTTCATCATCGCGATCCAAAGCCGCGACTGAGTTCTCAGCTCACTGCGCAACAGCCAACACAGCCGCCGCAATGGCGGCTTTTTGCTGCTCGTCGTAGCCCCAACGCGCCAGAAACTCGACGTCATCGCCTTCGCCTTTGGTGGCGGCCAGCAGCGTTTCCAGGCGCTTTTTCACATCTTCTGGTTCCAGCATCTGCAGCAGGTCGTTGCAGCGCTGGGTGACCCGCTCCGATTTGCCCTGCTGCTCGTGATCACCTGTGCGCTGGTGGTGCAGCGCCATGGCGGTGCTCATCGCCAGGTTGCGCACGGTGAGGTCAACCACGCCATCACCAGCAGCACGCAGCTGCATCTGCAGAGGGTCTGGAAGACGGTCCATCAGCGGGCTATCGCCAGCCAGGCTGATCACAAAAAAGCCGCGGGCGCCATCACGGCTGGCCACCAACTCGGCCACGCGATCGGCCAACACCTCATCACTGAGTTCACCGGCTTCCCAGAGGTTCAACCACTGGGCGGTGATTTCCATCGCCTGCTGAAAGCTGGGGGCAGCGGCCTCACTCATGGCAGCGCAGATTCAATCCTGCTTGCAGGCTAGGAATCAGTTGGCACCAGCGGGCTCAACGGCCGGATCAGCAGCCACGGGGCGGGAGAATTTGGGATGGGAGCTGCGGTCGTGCAGGCGCACGCCGGTTTCCTTGATGCTCATCAGCTGCTCGCCGAGCTGGCGCATCAGCAGACGCTGCTTGCGATCGGGCATGCCGAGCACCGCCAAGAAGGCCAGCAGCGGGAAGAGCAGCGCACCAAGGCCCCAAAAGAACCAGTTCAGACCTTTGGCTTGAGCGATGGAGGTGGTGAACAGCAGCTGGGCAATCCAGAGCACCAAGCCGAGGCCACCAAAGGCCTGCACGATCGGGGAGGCCAGCAGGGAGGGATCCAGCATCTGCAAACGCTGAGCGATAAAAAAACGCTAGAGAGAAATCGCCAGGCGTCCACGCCAAGATCAAAGGGCCACCACAACGCTTCTGTGGAACGCCAAGCCGGACACGACCTGCACCTGCGGCTGCCGCAAGGCCACTGGCAAGCGCTCGAGCGCCATTGCCTTCAAAGCGGCGAGAGCCATAGCGCGGTGCTGCGCAAAGCCTTGGCCGATTACCTCGATCTCGAGCACCACACCCTGTGGCAACTCTCCACCTCAACGGCTGTGGTGGAGGGCGTGTTTGGCGGCAGCCTGCAGGTGAAGGATCTCGCTGACCACGGCGACTTCGGCATCGGCACCTTTGAGCAGCTCGATGGCGAAGGGATCCTGCTCGATGGGATCTGCTGGCAAGCGCGCGCCGATGGCAGCGTCTGCCGCGCACCTGCTGATGAGGGCATTCCCTTTTGGGTGGCCACCCACTTCGAGGCCCAGCAGCGCTTCAACCTCAGCGCCATCAGCAGCATCGAAGCTCTGGGCGCCCAGCTCGATCCCAAACGCCCCGGCGCCAATCTGTTTGTGGCGATCCGCATCACAGGCCTGTTTGACGAGGTGCTGATGCGCAGCGTCTCGAAGGTGCCCAAGGGCGTGGGCTTGCTGGAAGCCTCCCAGGATCAAACGATGGTGCGCCGCAACAACATCCGCGGCACCTTGGCGGGCTTTTGGAGCCCAGAGCACACCACCAGCCTCAACATCCCCGGCTACCACTTCCATTTCCTGGCTGATGACCACAGCAGTGGCGGCCATGTGTTGGACGTTCAAGCCGCCGAGCTGCAGGTGGAGCTGGATCTGCAATCCAACCTGCGGCTGGCCCTGCCGCAAACCAAGGAATTCCTCGAAGCTGATCTAAGCGGCGACATCGCCGCCACGCTGCACACCGCAGAAAGCAAGCCCAAAGACTGAGGCCACGGCAGCGCAGACTGAAGCGATGGTTGAAATCCCCCTGGACTCGATCCTGAGCCCCACCCCGGAGGGCTTTCGCTCGGGGTTTGTGGCCCTGGTGGGGCGCCCCAACGTGGGCAAATCCACGCTGCTCAATCAGCTGGTGGGGGAGAAGGTGGCGATCACTTCGCCCGTGGCGCAAACCACCCGCAACCGCCTGCGGGCCATCCTCACCACCGAAACCTCCCAGCTGGTGCTGGTGGACACCCCCGGCATCCATAAACCCCATCACCTGCTTGGCGAGCGGCTGGTAAAAACCGCGCGCAACAGCATTGGCGAAGTGGATGTGGTGCTGGCCCTGATGGATGGCAGCGAACCGATGGGGCGCGGTGATCAATTTGTGCTGGATCTGCTCAAGTCCATCCGCCAACCGGTGGTGATTGGCCTCAACAAACAAGACCTGATCGCAGAAGAGCAGCGTGAAGAGCTGATTGCCTCCTACAGCGAGGCGTTGCCTGATGCACCGCTCCTGCCGTTTAGCGCACTCACCGGTGATGGCTGCAGCGCCTTGGTGGAAGCCCTGGGCGAACGGCTGCCGGAAGGGCCGATGCTCTACCCCAAAGACACGGTGAGCGATCAGCCGGAGAACCTGCTGCTGGCTGAACTCATCCGCGAGCAGGTGCTGCATCACACCCGAGAAGAAGTTCCCCACTCGGTAGCGGTGCAGATCGAGCGGGTGGTGGAAGACGGCCCGCGCACGGCGATCCTGGCCACGGTGATGGTGGAGCGCAGCAGCCAGAAAGGGATCCTGATTGGCCGTAAAGGCTCGATGCTCAAAGAGATCGGATCCGGCGCGCGGCTGCAGATGCAAAAGCTGATCGATGGGCCGGTGTACCTGGAGCTGTTTGTGAAGGTGGTGCCCCACTGGCGCCAAAAGCCCGGCCGGTTGGCCGAATTGGGCTACAGGGGCGAGTGAGCCCAGCCGCCACGGCAGGATGGGCATTGGCCTGCTGCTGTTGTGACTGACGCCTTCCCCCCCACCAGTGCTGCTGAGGTGCTCGCCCTCTGCGATGGCGCCTGGATGAGCCTGCGTTCTCAGCTGCAACCGGCCGATAGCGATGAGGGCTGGCACACCAGCGAAAAAGGCGAGCTCAAGCTGAGCTGGACTGCCTCAGAGAATGCTGATGAACTGGGCCGCTTGGAGGCCACCCCGCCATCAGGGGCCTCCACAGTTTTGACGTTTTGGGCGGATGGACGCCTGGAAGGCAGCAGCGGCCAGCAGGGCCGCTGGGAGCTGCAGGTGGGCAGCCGCCTGGTGCTGATCCATAGCGATGGCGAGCTGCGCATCGAAGAATCGATCAGCTTCACCAAGCCCAACCTGCGCCTGCGCAACCTCTTGATCTGGAAAGGAGACCAGCTGCAGGGCTCCCAGTTCTGCTCGGAAATCCGCCGCGTCAGCAAGCCCGCTTCATGAGCAGCTTCCGGCTGGATGTGGTGAGCCTGGTGCCGGAGGTGTTCGACAGCCTCCGCGGCCTGGGGGTGATCGGCCGCGCCTTCAATGCCGGCATCGCCGAGCTGCACACCCACAACCCGCGCGATTACGCCACCGATCGCTACCGCAAGGTTGACGATGAGCCCTATGGCGGCGGTGCGGGCATGGTGCTCAAACCCGAGCCGGTGTTTGCCGCCTTTGAAGCGATCCCGGTGCAGCCGCGCCGGCGGGTGCTGCTAATGACGCCGCAAGGCAAGCCGCTGCAGCAGGCCGACCTACGCCGCTGGGCCAGCGACTACGAGCAATTGGTGCTGCTCTGCGGCCACTACGAAGGCTTCGATGAGCGCATCCGCAGCCTCGCTGATGAAGAGGTGTCGCTCGGTGATTTCGTGCTCACCGGCGGCGAGCTGCCGGCGATGACGATCATCAATGGCACCGTGCGGCTGCGGCCCGGCACCGTTGGCACCGCCGATTCCTTGGTGGAGGAAAGCCACAGCGCTGGGCTGCTGGAGCATCCCCACTACACGCGCCCAGCCAACTTTCGCGAGATGGAGGTGCCGGCGGTGCTGCGCAGCGGCGACCATGGCGCCATCGCCCGCTGGCGCGCCGAGCAGCAAAAAGAGCGCACCCAGCAGCGCCGCCCTGATCTCTGGGCGCAATGGCAAGCCGAACACCCCGGCGAGGACTAATCAGCCCTGCTGCTGCAGGTTCTTCAGCGCCGTGAGCAACGCCGCTGGGCTCTGGGGATCCACCATCAACACGCTGCCGCCTTTGGCCTGGGCCATCTGCTCGCCCATGCCCATCCACTCACTGGCCAGCAGCAGGCGCATGGCTTCCGCGGCTTGGGGATTGGCTGCCAAGGCCTGGGCCAATTCGCCAGCAGCCAGAGCTTTGGCCTGGGCAATGAGCTGCTGTTGCTGCGCTTCGGCTTCGGCTTCTAAAACCAAAGCTTCCTTGCGGGCCTTGGCATCGAGCACCAGTGATTCGGCGCGGCCGCGGGCTTCATTCACCTGAGCTTCCCGCTCCCCTTCTGAGCGCAAAATCGCCGCCCGCTTCTCGCGCTCGGCGGTCATCTGCTGCTCCATCGCCTGCTGCACCCCTTTGGAGGGGTGGATGTCGCGCAGCTCAACGCGGGTCACCTTCACGCCCCAGGGATCGGTGGCCTGATCGAGATCACGCAGCAACACCTCATTCACCTCCTGGCGGGTGGTGAAGGTTTGATCGAGATCGAGCTTGCCCATCTCGGCACGGATCTGGGTGAGCACCAGATTCACCATCGCCGCCTGCAGGTTGTCGACGGCGTAATGGGCGCGGGGGTGCTCCAGCAGCTGCCAATAGACAACCGCATCCACCTCAATCGAGACGTTGTCGCGGGTGAAGCACTGCTGCGGAGGAATATCGAGCACCCGCTCTTTCAGCGATTCCAGGCTCACCACCCGCTCCACCACCGGCATCACAAACGACATCCCCGGAGTGAGCTGGCGGTCGTACTTGCCGAGCCGCTCCACCAACCGCGACTGGCCGCCGCTGGTGATCTTGACGCTGCTGCCCCCCAGCCAGGCGATCACCACAAGCGCAGGGATCCCAAAAAACGCTTCCACAGCAGCTGGTGCAGACAGCCCAACGCTAGGCAGCATGAAAGCAACAGGCTGCAGTAGGCATCGCCGATGGAGGCCATCACCTGGCTGTTGATTGCTTTGGCCCTGATGGCCAGTGAATGGCTGGGGGCCAGCTTCGATGGGCTGCTGCCGGCAGCGGTGGCGGCCCTGCTGATCTCGGTGCTCACGGCCGTGTTGCCGCTGGCGCTGTGGCCGCAGCTGCTGCTGTTTGGCCTGCTCACCGGCGGCCTATTGCTGGCGATCCGGCGCTGGTCAAAGAGCCAAAAGGAGCGCGCCATTGCCCAAAGCCCAGCGGCTGAGCGGGCCACGGTGATCGGCGGTTTTGATCAAGCGAGCAGCGGCCGGGTGCGCTGGCAGGGCCAGAGCTGGGCGGCCGACAATCTCGAACCGGAGCAGCCGCTGGCCCCAGGCGCGGTGGTGGTGGTGATGGGCCGCGATGGCACCAGGCTGCAGGTGCTGGCTTCTAAGGTCGAGCCATGAATATCCGCGTTGGCAACGGCTACGACATCCACCGGCTGGTGCCGGGGCGCCCACTGATCCTGGGCGGCCAAACCCTCGAGCACCCAGGTGGCCTGGGCCTTGATGGCCACAGCGATGCCGATGTGCTGGTGCACGCGATCATGGATGCCCTGCTCGGTGCCCTCTCGCTGGGGGATATCGGCAAATACTTCCCGCCCACCGATCCCAAGTGGAAAGGGGCCGACAGCCTGGTTCTGCTGGAGCAGGTGATGGGCCTGGTGCGTGAGCGCGGCTGGAGCGTGGTGAATGTGGATTCGGTGGTGATCGCCGAGCGGCCCAAGCTCAAGCCCCACATCGAAGCGATGCGCGCAGCGATTGCAGAGCGCATGGGCCTGGATCCCCAGCAGGTAGGCGTGAAGGCCACCACCAACGAAAAGCTGGGAGCTGAAGGCAGAGAAGAAGGCATCTCCTGCCAGGCCGTAGCCCTGCTCACTAAGCCATGAATTGGCTGGCCGCGCTGCTCCTGAGCCTGCTGCTTTGGGCCGCCCCAGCCTGGGCGGTCCGCCCCCTTGATCCAGCCGCTGGTGTGGTGGAGGTGCTGCAGATGCCAGTGAGCGCTGGGCAACGCCAATGCTGGCGCCAGGCCGAGGAGGCGCACTGGGAACCCTGGCTGGAGCAGCAAGATGGCTACCGCGGCCGCGAGCTGCTCTGGGATCCGGAGCGCCAGCAGGCGGTGGTGCTGGTGGGCTGGCAGTCGCAACAGCAATGGGATGCAATCCCAGCCAGCAGCATTGGCTCCACCGAGGAGGCGTTTAATGCGCAACTGCGCGACTGCCTCGGCGTGAGCGATCAGCAACCTCTCCCCCTGCAGCGAGCAGGAGCGCTCAAGCCGCTGCAGCCATGACCTATGTGCTCGGCACCCACAGCGCTGAGCTCGAAAGGCTTGGCCGCCAGCACCGCTTTTGGCGCCAGGAATGCCGCAGCGGCCTGCAGCGCGCTGGCTTTGGCCCTGGCGATCGGCTCTTGGATCTCGGCTGCGGGCCGGGATTTTGCAGCCTGGAACTCGCTGAGCTGGTGGGCCCAAGCGGACAGGTGCTGGGGCTCGATCTTTCGCCGAGCTACATCGAGCATCTCCAGCAGCTGGCCCATCAGCAGAACTTGAGCCAACTGCGCGGCATCGCCACCGATCTGGCCCAGCCACAAACGCTGCCGGAGGCCGGCCACTGGGATGGGGCCTGGTGCCGCTGGCTCTGGATGTTTTTGCCAAGGCTCGAGCCCCTGCTCGATGGCCTCGGCTCAGCGCTGCGCCCCGGCGGGCGGCTGGTGCTGCAGGAATACATCCGCTGGGACAGCTTTTCGCTGCGCCCTGGCGGCAGCGCCCTGGCGGAGTTCGTTGCCACCTGCATCCGCCACTGGCGCGATCAAGGCGGTGATCCCGATGTAGCCAGCCAGCTGCCGGAACTGCTCAGTCAGCGCGGCTGGCGGCTGGTGAGCTGCCGCAGCCTGCTGGATTGCTCCACCAGCGGCGAAGCCAAAGCCTTGTGGCTGCAGGACTTTCTCTCCAGCTACCCGCAGCAACTGCAGCAGCAAGGGTTGTGGAGCGATGAGCAGCAGCAGCGGCTGGAGGCCGAACAAGCCAGCGCCATGCTGTGGATGACGCCAACACTGGTGGAGCAGATCTGGGAGCGGCCATGAGTGAGCACCGCCTGGATCTTGAGCGGCGCCAGCGCCTCGGGCTGGTGGAAGCGATTTGGGGTGAGCACAAAAGCGCCGAGCAGATCATCGCCATCGCCCGCGACTTTGAGCGCGCCGGTGAACTGGCCCTGGTCACCCGCGTTGATCACGCCAAAGCCGCCGTCATCCAAGAATCAATCCCAGAGCTGGTGCACCACAGCCAAGCGCGCTGCCTCACCCTGGGTGAGCTGCCCAACCCATCCCAGCCAGCGGTGGGCTTGCTGTGCGGCGGCAGCAGTGATCTGCCGGTGCTCGCTGAAGCCGAGCTAGCCCTGCAATGCCATGGCATCGGCAGCCAGCGCTTTGCCGATGTGGGTGTGGCCGGGCTGCACCGGCTGCTCAAGGTGATCCCCGAGCTCGATGGGCTGCAGCTCTTGATCGCCTTTGCCGGCATGGAAGGCGCCCTGCCCACGGTGCTGGCCGGCCTGGTGCCGCAGCCGATCATCGGCGTGCCGGTGAGCGTGGGTTATGGCGTCAGCGCTGGCGGCCAAGCAGCCCTCAGCGGCATGCTCGCCAGCTGCGCGCCGGGGCTCACGGTGGTCAACATCGACAACGGCTATGGCGCCGCGATGGCCGCGTTGCGGGTTCTGCGGGGCCGTGGCTAAGTCAAGGGTTCCTGCAATCAACTCATGAGCGAAAGCGGCGGAGGCAAGTCCGGCGTCAACGTCGGCGCTGTGGTCGTGGTGGTGATCGTGGTGGGCGTGATCATTGCCGCCATCGGCATCAACAACCAGCAGCAGAGCCCCAAAAATGAGGCCGAGAAGGTGCTCAAAGAGAGCGTCGAGAAGGTCAAAGACGCCACCAAAGATGGCTTGGGCGAGGCCAAGAAGAAGATGGAAGCCGCTGGCGGCGGCAACTAGGCCTAGAGGTGCTTGAGCTGGGGGTAGGCGGTGATCAGCTCATCAGCGCTGAGCACATCGCCGGCGCCATCGGGCTGCCAGATCACCTCCAAGGCCAACAGCTCACTGGCTGGCACGGCTCCCAGGGCACTGAGGGCCGTGCGCAGCTGATCAGCTGAATCCACGCCCTTGATGGCGATCTTGTTGCGGCTGGCCACCAGCAGGGTCACCGCGATGTATTCGCTGGTGGCATCGGCATCACCGCTCTGGGCAATCGCCGTGGCCTCTTCCGCCATGCGGCGACCATCGACGTTGCTGGTGAGTTCGCTGCTGAGCTTGCTGCGCTCCTGCATCGAGAGGCGGTTGAAGGTGGCCTCAGCAGTGTTGAAAGGCACCTGGCCCAACTCGCAGTTGGCGTACACCCACTGATCGGGGTGGCGCAGCAGCGCCAAGGTGGCGTCTTGCAGCACCTGCTGCAATCCGGTGCTGTTGCTGGTGTCGGCCGTGCGGGCATAACGGCGCAGGTCGTCCTGCAAGCTGCGGGCACTGGCCAGCAGCCCCAGCTGCAGCTGGGCCAACGTCACCGGGCCATCGGCGCGCTGGGTGGGCAATGAAGGGGCCGCCATGCCGCCACCGCCGGTGGCACCACGCAGGCCATTGACCACCACGCCGATCAAGGCCATCAGGATCAAAAATCCAAACAGGCCGCCGCCGCCAAAACCAAAGAACGGAATCAGGAAGGGAA
>CAJWAH010000006.1 GCA_913020095.1 uncultured Synechococcus sp. | reverse complement strand
CCCATCATTCGGCCGCCGCTAACGCGCACCACCAACAGCATCACCGGGTAGAGGGAGATGGCCGCCAGGCTGAGCCAGGGGTCAATCGTCAGCATCGCTGGCAGCGTGAAGCTGTAGACCAGCACCGTGTTGGTGAGGCTGAGCAGGGCAAAGCCCAGCAAGCGCCGCACGTTTTCCACATCACTGGTGGAGCGGCTGATCACCTCACCACTGCCGGTGCGTTGCACCCAGCCCGGTTCTTGCTTCAGCAGGTGATCAAAGATGCGTTGGCGCAGGGTCACTTCCACTTGCCGCCCAGCGCCAAACACCAACAAGCGCGACCACAGCCTCACCGCACCCATCAAGGTGGCGAGGCCAGCAATAATCAGCGCCTGCTGCAGGAGCTGGGGCAGAGAAAAGCCCGGTTGCAGTTCATTCACCGTGCGCTGCACCAGCAGCGGCAAGCTGACGCCAACGATGTTGACCAGCACCAAAGCCAAGGCGCCGCGCAGCAAAATCCCGCGCTGCGGCCGGAGATAGCGGGCAATTAATCCCAGCTTGAGTTGGCCGGCCATCAAGGTTGCGGTGATGGGCCCAAACTACGGGCTCGTTTTGCATCGCCGTGAGCCATGGGCGCCTCGCCAGAAGCCTCAGCGCAGCAGGCCCATCCTTTGGAGGCCTCCGACCGTGATCTGGTGGACGGTTTGCTGGCGGCCACAACACCCACTGATGACCAGTTGGTGGATGCCGCCCGCTTGCTGATTCGCTACGACGGTTTTCCCGGAGCTGTGGCGTTGAAGGCTGATCTTGAGAAGGTCATCAAGCTGTGGAAACTCAGTCGTGATCAGCTCAATGCACGGGTCCAGCAGTTGTGGGCTGCTGGCTACCGGCCCGGCCAAGGGGGATCTCTGGAGACCCCGGCTGTGGGCAGTGGCTTTGATGCGTCGGATTCCGAATCGCCCGCTTAAGGGTGATTAGCGTCCGGGCGACAGATTTTTGAGGCTTTGATGCGTTAAATATGTGCCGTCCCCATCACCTGGCCCAGGATGCTGTTGCATCCGGGTCTTTTTTTTGTCTGTTTGAGTGATGACCTCATCTTGGCCCCAGCTGCTGGAGTTACTGCTGCGCGGTGGTGAGCTTGAAGATGATCAAGCCGCTGCCTTGATGCAGGCGTGGTTGGCGGAAGAGCTGGAACCGGTTCAAACCGGGGCTTTTCTGGCTGCCCTGCGCTGCCGCAACTACCGGCCTGTGGAGCTGGCGGCGATGGCCAGGGTGCTTCGGTCCGCCTCGCCATTGCCTTGCGCCCGCCCGGAACTGCCCCTGGTGGATACCTGCGGCACCGGTGGCGATGGCGCCGACAGTTTCAACATCTCCACGGCGGTGGCCTTCACGGCTGCTGCCTGTGGGGTGGTTGTGGCCAAACATGGCAATCGCAGTGCCAGCGGCAAGGTGGGCTCTGCTGATGTGCTCGAGGGTTTGGGGTTGCAGCTTCAGGCGCCCCTGCAGCAGGTGGTGGGAGCTCTCGAGCAGGCCGGCATCACCTTTTTGTTTGCACCGGGCTGGCATCCAGCCCTGAAATCATTGGCCCCCTTGCGCAAATGTTTGGGTGTCCGCACGGTTTTCAATCTGCTGGGCCCCCTGGTGAATCCTCTTCAGCCCGATGCCCAGGTCTTGGGTGTGGCGACTGAGGACCTCCTCGAGCCCATGGCCGGCGCGCTGCAGCTGCTTGGCCTCAAGCGCGCTGTTGTGGTGCATGGCCATGGCGGTCTTGATGAGGCCAGCCTGTCGGGCACCAATCAATTGATGGTGTTGGAAGACGGCCAATTACGCCGTGATCAGCTCGATCCGCAAGCGCTCGGCCTGGCCTTGCAACCGATCGATGCCCTATCCGGTGGTGATCTGGCCCGTAACCAGACCATTCTGAAAGCGGTCTTGCAGGGTCAGGGCAGCCAAGCGCAGAAAGATGTTGTTGCTCTCAACACGGCCCTGGTGCTGTGGTCGGCTGGTCAGGTCAACAGTTGGCGTGAAGGGGTGCAACAAGCCCACGATTGCCTGGCCAGTGGCAAGCCCTGGCAGCGATTTGAGCAGTTAGCAGCAGCCCTGACCCCTGTTGGGGGATGATCGAACCAACCAGTCAATAGATATGGATGGATTGCTGGTGCTGGCCGACGGCACGGTGTTGAGGGGCCAGGGGTTTGGGGCCAAGGGAACAGCGATCGGTGAAGTGGTGTTCAACACCGGCATGAGCGGGTACCAGGAGGTCATCACCGACCCCAGTTACACCGGCCAGCTGATCACCTTTACCTACCCCGAGCTCGGCAACACCGGCGTTAACCAAGAAGACCTTGAAGCCGATGCCCCCGCGGTGAAAGCCGTGCTCTGCCGCTGTTTGGCACCACAGCCCAGCAACTGGCGCAGCAGCGCAACTTTGGAGCAGTGGTTAGAGCAACACGGGGTGGTGGGCCTCAAGGGCATTGATACCCGCGCCGTTGTGCGCCAGCTCCGCGAAGGTGGGGCCATCAATGGCGCGGTGAGCACCGATGGCACCAGCCCCGCGGACTTGTTGAAACAGGTGTTGGCGGCGCCTTCGATGGCGGGACAGAACTTGGCTGAGCAGGTGTCCACAACGCGTGCCTATCGCTGGAGTTCACCAACCGCCGCCGCGTTTGATCAGCGTCTTCAAGACCAGCCAGCCGATCGCTACCGCGTTGTCGCGATCGATTTCGGCATCAAGCGCGCCATCCTTGAACGGCTCAGCGCCCATGGTTGTGACGTTGAGGTGCTCCCTGCCGGCAGTGATGCCGACGCTGTTTTGGCGCTCAAGCCCGATGGTGTGTTCCTCTCCAATGGCCCCGGGGATCCCTCGGCAGTTGGCAGCGGCATTGCCTTGGCCAAACAGCTGTTGCGCGATCCGGCGTTGCCGATGTTTGGCATTTGTCTCGGCCACCAAATCCTTGGCCTGGCTCTGGGCGGCAGCACCTTCAAGTTGGGCTATGGCCATCGCGGTTTAAATCACCCCTGCGGCGGCTCTGGTTTGGTGGAAATCACCAGCCAGAACCACGGCTTTGCCTTGGATGCCAACTCGCTTGATCCCCAGCGGGTTGCCGTCACCCATCACAACCTCAACGACCGCACGGTGGCAGGACTGGAATTACGCGATCAACCGGTGTTCGGCGTTCAATATCACCCGGAAGCCTCCCCCGGCCCCCACGACGCTGACCACCACTTCGCGCGCTTTATCAACCTGATGGCAAGCCGGCGCAACGCGGATAAGATTGAGCGCCTTTCATAGGCGTCTCCGCTCGTCCAAGGGGTCTAGGACCATCACTGATCTACAGCGACTCACTGTTTCGCTCCGGGCTGGTTTTGAGCCCCAGGATCACTGCCTCCTGTTCCATTTCACGGGACAGTTGGATGCCTATTCCGAGCGACAGTTCCGGGATTTCATCGGCGATAACGCCCCCTCAGGGTTGAAACCTTTGGTGATCGATCTGAGCAAGATCGATTTCATCGATTCCTCTGGCCTTGGCGCTTTGGTGCAGCTGGCCAAGCAGTGGAATGAGGGCAAGCGCCGCTTCTTGATCGTTGGCAACAGCCGCGTGGTGCAGACCGTCAAATTGGTGCGCTTGGAAGCCTTCTTGAATCTCCAGCCCGATCTGCCCACTGCCCTCGGCAACATTGCTGCTGCCTAAAGGCTGCCAACCAGGCCCAGCCCAGCTGGCTTGGCTGGGTGATGCGGTCTGGGAGCTGCATCAGCGCCGTGGATTGGTGGCCCAAGAGGGCACGGTGCAAGAGCTCCACAAACGAGCTGTGGCCTTGGTTCGGGCCGAAGCCCAAAGCGAAGCCCTCGCCAAGCTTGAGCCCCTGCTCAATGCCGAGGAGCTCGACTGGGTCCGGCGTGGACGCAATGCCTGTGGCCGTGGTCCCCGCCGTGGTGACCCCAGCGTCTATGGCCGGGCCTCAGGATTTGAGACAATGGTGGGCTGGCTCTACCTCAACCACCCCGAACGGCTTCAGCAGCTGTTCCACGAGTTGGATTTGGGGTGATCGGGCCGGGTTTTTGATACCAGCTTCATGGCAACTCCCCGTCCTCGCCGTTCTTTTGGCCGCCCCGATGGGGCTGGCAGGCCCCCGGCACGTCGCGGTGGAGGCGATCGCTACGAGCGCCGTGGTGGTCCAGGCGGAGGCGACCGCAATGAGCGCCGCGGTGGCCCTGGAGGTGGCGACCGCTATGGGCGCCGTGGCGGACCTGGAGGCGGTGACCGCTTTGAGCGCCGTGGTGGCCCTGGCGGTGGAGGAGATCGTTTTGAACGTCGCGGCGGCCCTGGTGGCGGGGATCGTTTCGAGCGCGATGGCGCTCCGCGGGATCGCCGCTACCGGCCTGATTCCGACGGCCGGCCCAGCGGACGGTTTGACCGCGCTGCTCGTAATAACCGCTTTGATCGTGGTGGTCGCTCGGATCGCACCGACCGCGGTGGCCGTCCAGCGCCCCGTTATGGCCGCCCCCAAAGCGACCTCCAGCGCGAACCGGAAGCCGAAAGCCTGACGCCCCCGGAACACAACGATTTGGTCTGGGGTCTACATGCCTCCCAGGCAATTCTTGAAAGCGAGCGTCCGATTCACCGCATTTGGTGCACGCCAGAGCTGCGCTTCCGCAGCCGCTTTTTGCAGTTGTTGCGCGAAGCCAAATCCTCTGGGGTGCTGGTGGAAGAGGTCACCTGGGCCCGGTTGGCCCAGCTCAGCGGCGGGGCCGTTCACCAAGGGATCGTGTTGCAGACCGCCGCTGCGCAAACCCACGACCTGGAGACCTTGATCGAGAGCTGTGCAGGCCTGGGGGAGGCACCGCTGCTGATGGCTGTTGATGGTCTGACCGATCCCCACAACCTCGGCGCGATTGTGCGCAGCGCTGAGGCCCTCGGCGCCCATGGGCTGGTGTTGCCCCAACGCCGCAGTGCTGGTTTGACCGGATCGGTCGCCAAGGTGGCGGCTGGGGCCCTGGAGCACTTGCCGGTGGCCCGCGTGGTCAATCTCAACCGCTCCCTGGAGCGCCTCAAGGACGCTGGTTATCGGGTTGTTGGTTTGGCTGAAGAAGGCAGTGCAACCCTGGCCGAGGCTGATCTCGATGGTCCACTGGTGGTGGTCACCGGCTCTGAGGGCCAAGGGCTTTCCATGCTGACCCGGCGTCACTGCGATCAGCTGATTCGGATCCCCCTGCGCGGGGTCACGCCAAGCCTCAATGCCTCGGTGGCCACAGCCCTGCTGCTGTACGAGGTGGCCCGCCGCAACTGGATGGGCGCCCTCAAGGGCAACGACCCCGCTCCGCGGCTCCAGCGATTGCAACTGCAGGGGCAGCAACCCGCAGCTGCTGGGGCTGAGGCTCCTGTTGAGGCGGCTCCTGCGGCTGAGGTGCCGGCGGCGCTGGATGCGGATATTCGTCTTTAAGGCGGCCCTAGGGGTTTTCCTTCACAATGAGGGGAAATCCTTCCCGTTCCATGTTGCGTGCCTCGGCAAACCTGTTGGGTCTGGCCTGGTGGGCCCGAGTCGAGAGTCGCAATCCTGATGTGACCTACTGGTTCGGTCCGTTCGTGCGCCGTAGCACCCTGGAGCGCGAGCTCGAGACCTTCCTCTCGGACCTGCGCAGTGAATCTCCTGCCGTGCTGGAGCATCAGTTGCTGCGTACGCGCCGCAGCGAACCGTTCACCATTGAGCACCCTCAAGGCTGATCAGCACCGGCGCCTTGATAGCGTCCAAAGCCATCAGCTGCTCTTCGCTATGCCCATCGGCGCTTGGTCCGATGCCCTCCGCAACGGCTCCGCAACAGCCAAGGAGCACAGCGAGCAGGCGCTCGAACGCATTGCAGCGACCGAACCGGAACTGAAGGCGTTCGTCAACGTCACGGGCGACCAGGCCCGGGCCCAAGCCGAGGCGGTGGATCAAGCCCTTGCTGCCAAGCAAGATCCTGGCCCGCTGGCTGGGGTGACCATCGGAATTAAGGACAACCTCTGCACCAAGGGCGTCACCACCACCTGCTCCAGCCGCATGCTGGAGAACTTCGTGCCCCCCTATGAATCCACCGTCACCGAGCGGCTGTGGAAAGCGGGTGCCGTGATGGTGGGCAAAACCAATCTCGATGAGTTCGCCATGGGCAGCTCCACCGAGACCTCCGCCTTTGGCATGACCTCCAACCCCTGGGATCCAGGGCGTGTGCCAGGCGGTAGTTCAGGCGGCAGTGCAGCCTGCGTGGCGGCGGGTCAATGTGACGTTGCCCTGGGCTCCGACACTGGCGGCTCGATTCGCCAGCCCGCCAGTTTTTGCGGCGTTGTTGGCCTCAAGCCCACCTATGGCCGGGTCAGCCGCTGGGGCTTGGTGGCCTTTGCCAGTTCCCTCGATCAGATCGGCCCCTTTAGTCGCACCGTGGCTGATTCCGCTGCTGTGCTTCAGGTGATTGCGGGCCATGACCCCCGCGATTCCACCAGCCTGGATGTGCCGGTGCCTGACTACAGCGCTGCGCTGAATCGCCCGATTCAAGGGCTGAAAATTGGCATCCTCAAAGAGGCGTTTGTCGAGGGGCTTCAGCCTGAGGTGGAAGCTTCGGTCAAAGCTGCTGCTGAGCAGCTGGCCAGCTTGGGCTGTGAATTGATGGAGGTCAGCTGCCCGCGCTTCCAGGCCGGCATTGCCACCTACTACGTGATTGCCCCATCGGAGGCGTCCGCCAACCTGGCCCGCTACGACGGCGTCAAATACGGCTATCGCAGTGCCGATGCCGAATCGCTGAGCGCGATGACGGCCAAGAGCCGGGCCGAGGGGTTTGGTGATGAGGTGCAGCGCCGGATCTTGATCGGCACCTATGCCCTGTCTGCGGGCTATGTCGATGCCTACTACAAAAAAGCCCAGCAGGTGCGCACCCTGATTCGCCAAGAGTTTGACCGCGCCTTTGAGCAGGTGGATCTGCTGCTGACCCCCACCGCCCCCACCACCGCCTTTGCCCCCGGCGAGCACAGCAATGACCCGCTGGCGATGTATCTGGCTGACCTGCTGACCATTCCCGCCAACTTGGCTGGGCTGCCGGCCATCAGTGTTCCCTGCGGGTTTGACGGCCAGGGCTTGCCCATTGGTTTGCAGCTGATGGCCCCGGTGCTGCAGGAGGAGCGCCTGTTGCAGGTGGCGCACCACTACGAGCAGGCGGCTGATGTGATGGCCAAGCGCCCCCAGGCACCTCTGGTGGCCTAGCTGCAATCTGTCGCAGTTGGCACCCCAGATCTGGTGTGTCTCGGTAGGCTGGCTGTGTTCGATCAGTGGTTGCAGGCTTGAGCTTCGTTCCTCTGCATAACCACAGCGATTACAGCCTCTTGGATGGAGCGACCCAGCTGCCTGCGATGGTGCAGCGGGCCGTTGACCTCGGCATGCCAGCGGTGGCCCTCACCGATCACGGGGTGATGTATGGCGCCATCGAGCTGCTGAAGCTGTGCTCAAAAGCGGGCATCAAGCCGATCATTGGCAATGAGATGTATGTCGTCAACGGCAGCATCGATGACCCCCAGCCGAAGAAAGAGCGTCGCTATCACCTGGTGGTGTTGGCCAAGAACAACGTTGGCTACCGCAACCTCGTCAAGCTCACCAGCATCAGCCATCTGCGCGGAATGCGTGGTCGCGGCATCTTTGCGCGCGCTTGCATCGATAAGCACCTGCTGCAGCAATACAGCGAAGGCCTGATTGTGGCGACGGCCTGCTTGGGCGGTGAAATCCCCCAAGCGATTTTGCGCGGCCGCATGGATGTGGCGCGTCAGGTGGCTAGCTGGTACCGCGACCTGCTCGGCGATGACTTCTACCTCGAGATTCAAGACCACGGTTCACCGGAAGATCGCATCGTTAATACCGGCCTGCTGACCCTCTCGCGGGAGCTCGGCATCCAACTGATTGCCACAAACGACGCCCACTACCTGAGTCGCGACGACGTTGAAGCCCACGACGCCTTGCTGTGCGTGCTCACGGGCAAGTTGATCACCGATGAGAAGCGTCTGCGGTACACCGGAACGGAATACATCAAAAGTCGCGAGGAGATGGAGCGTCTCTTCGTTGACCACCTCCCGGCGGAGGTGGTGAAGCAGGCGCTCGACAACACGGTGTCGGTTGCCGAGAAGGTGGAGGACTACGACATCCTCGGCCGCTATCAGATGCCGCGCTTTCCCATTCCGGAAGGCCATACGCCGGTGTCGTACCTCCATGAAGTCACCGAGCAGGGGTTGCGCCAGCGCCTGCAGCTCGATGCCGATTCGAGCATCGATGAGGTGTATGGCGAGCGCATGCGCCATGAACTCAAAATCATGGAGCAGATGGGATTCCCCACCTACTTCCTGGTGGTTTGGGATTACATCCGCTTTGCCCGTGATAACGGCATCCCCGTGGGCCCCGGCCGGGGATCGGCCGCTGGATCCCTGGTGGCCTATGCCCTGGGCATCACCAACATCGATCCGGTCAGCAATGGATTGCTGTTTGAGCGCTTCTTGAATCCAGAGCGCAAATCCATGCCTGATATCGATACCGATTTCTGCATTGCTCGGCGCAGTGAGGTGATCGACTACGTCACCGAGCGCTACGGCGATGACAAGGTGGCGCAGATCATCACCTTCAACCGCATGACCTCCAAGGCCGTGCTGAAGGATGTGGCGCGGGTGCTGGATATCCCCTATGGCGATGCCGACCGACTGGCGAAGTTGATTCCAGTGGTGCGGGGCAAGCCTGCCAAATTGGCGCAGATGATTTCGGACGATTCACCGGAGCCCGAGTTCCGTCAGAAGTACGAAAGCGATCCCCAGGTGAGGCGCTGGGTCGATATGGCCCGCCGGATCGAGGGCACCAACAAAACCTTTGGTGTGCACGCCGCTGGTGTGGTGATTGCCGCTGACCCCCTCGATGAATTGGTGCCCCTGCAGCGCAACAACGATGGGCAGGTGATCACCCAGTACTTCATGGAAGACGTGGAATCCATGGGCCTGCTGAAGATGGATTTCCTCGGCCTCAAGAACCTGACCATGATCGAGAAGACCCTCGAACTGGTCAGTGCCGAGCATGGGGATCGTCCCGATCCCGACCAGCTTCCTGCTGATGACCCGGAGACCTACCAGCTGCTAGCACGCGGTGATCTCGAGGGAATCTTCCAGCTGGAATCCACCGGCATGCGCCAGATCGTGCGCGACCTCAAGCCGTCGTCGCTGGAGGACATCTCCTCGATCTTGGCCCTCTACAGGCCGGGTCCCTTGGATGCCGGCTTGATTCCCAAATTCATCAACCGCAAGCATGGCCGCGAGGCCATTGAATTTGCTGACGCCAAGCTGCAGCCGATCCTGCAGGAGACCTACGGGATCATGGTGTATCAGGAGCAGATCATGCGGATTGCGCAGGATCTAGCGGGCTACTCACTCGGTGAAGCCGACCTGCTGCGCCGGGCCATGGGCAAAAAGAAAGTCTCCGAGATGCAGAAGCATCGCGGCATTTTTGTTGAAGGGGCGAGTCAACGGGGTGTTGACGCCAAGGTGGCCGATGAGCTCTTTGATCAGATGGTGCTCTTTGCCGAGTACTGCTTCAACAAGAGCCATTCCACGGCCTATGGCGCCGTGACGTACCAGACGGCTTACCTGAAGGCTCACTATCCCGTGGCCTACATGGCCGCGTTGCTGACGGTGAACGCCGGCGTGACGGAGAAAGTCCAGCGCTACATCGCCAATAGCAACGCCATGGGGATCGCGGTGTTGCCCCCTGATGTCAACCGTTCTGGCATTGACTTCACGCCCGTGGGGCAGCGCATTCTCTTTGGCCTCTCAGCGGTTCGAAACCTCGGCGATGGAGCCATCCATGCCCTGATCGCCTCACGCCAGAGCGATGGACCGTTCACCTCGCTGGCTGAGCTCTGTGATCGCATGGCGGGCATTGGCCAGCTCAACCGGCGCGCGCTGGAATCATTGATCCATAGCGGCGCCCTCGATGCCTTGGAGCCCGATGGCAACCGGGCGCAGTTGATGGCTGATTTGGATCTGCTGCTCGATTGGGCCACGGCCCGGGCCCGTGATCGCGCCAGCGGCCAGGGCAATCTGCTCGATCTGCTTGGTGGAGGCTCCGAAGCTGAGGCCGCGAGCGCAACGCCGGCTTCGGCCCCTAAAGCAGCCTCAGTGCCCGACTACGCGCCCACGGAAAAATTGCGTTTGGAGAAGGAGCTGGTGGGTTTCTATCTCTCCGATCACCCGCTCAAGCAACTGCAAGACACCCGCCGGCTGCTGATGCCCGTTGGTCTGGGCAGCCTGTCTGAGCAGGCCGATCGGCAACGGGTGTCCACCCTGGTGATGGTGCCTGAGATGCGTGTGGTCACCACCCGCAAGGGCGATCGCATGGCGATCTTGCAAATCGAAGACCTCACCGGCAGCGCTGAAGCTGTGGTGTTCCCCAAAACCTATGCGCGCCTCAGCGACCATCTGATGGTGGACGCCCGACTGCTGCTCTGGGGTCAGGTGGACCGCCGCGATGATCGGGTGCAATTGATCGTCGACGACGTGTCATTGATCGATCAACTGGATTTGGTTGTTGTGCGCCTCGATGGCCAGCAAGCCGCCGACATCACCGTTCAGCATCAGTTGCGCGAGTGCTTGCAGCAGCACCGCATCGATCCTGAAACCTTGGGCAGCCGCGTGCCGGTGGTGGCTGAGGTGCAAGCCGCCGATCAACGGTGCTTTGTGCGTTTGGGGCATCAGTTCTGCGTGAACGATGCCCAAGCAGCTGCCGCCAGCCTTACGGCTGCTCGCTTCGACGTGCAACTGCGCCATTGCGCAGCCGCTGGATGTTGACCCCGATTTGCTCAAAACCCAGGAAGCTTCCTGGCGCTTCGAGCCAGCTGCTGGAAAACAGGCCGTAGCTCAAGCCCAGCAGACCCAACAAAAAGAACCCGCCTGAGACCAGCAGCGTTAGCGCTGGTGGCACGTCGATGATTTGGCGGGAGACCAGCCAGTAGCTCACCAGGAACGAGGCCATGCCAAACGCCGTTGGTGTGGCAGCACAAATCGCCACTCGGCGCGCCATGCGATTGGCAACAACCGGGGGGATGGTCTGGTTGGATTTGGGCTTGGCTTGTTTGGGAGCTGGTTTGACCGCTGGGGCGCTGTTGGCTCCGAATCCGCCAGTCTCTTTGGGGCTGGCCATGGCGGCGACTTAGCCGCGGATGCCGAGCTTTTGAATCAGCGTGTCGTAGCGCTCGCTGCTCTGGCTCTTCAGGTAACCCAACAGGCTCTTGCGGCGGCCCAGCATCTTCATCAGGCCTTGGCGCGACGAGTAGTCGTGCTTGTTGCTCTGCAGGTGGCCCGTCAACTGGGTGATCCGCTCACTCAGCATCGCCACTTGCACTTCCACAGACCCCGTATCTGTTGCGTGGGTCTGGTGGGAGTTGATCAGTTCTTGCTTCTTCTCGGTGTTGAGGGGCATGCGGGAGGGGAGACCCAGCTCGTGTAATCCAAAAGCATACCGTTCGCGGTTCTCTATCCCGCTTGACGGCTGAGCCAGGCCAAGCAATGCCGCAGCCACTCCTCCATGGGTTGTTCTGGATCAAGGCCTTGGCTGCCTGCTTGGGCCACCGCCGCGCTCACCTCTTCTGGTCCATAGCCAAGGGCTTCCAGGGTGGCGCGCAGTTCCCGGCTTTCCGCCACCGGCTCCACCAGGCGCAGCGGTGTGGTTCCCCCCTGCTGTTGCCAGCGCTCCTGCAGCCGCGAGCGCCATTCCAGGCTGAGCCGCTCGGCGGTGCGTTTGCCAACGCCGGGGGCTTGGCACAGCACTTTGACGTCTTCTGCGGCCATCGCTTGCAGCAAGCTCACCGCACCCAAGCCGGAGATCAGCCCGAGAGCCACCTGCGGACCCACTCCATTGACGCTGATTAACAGGCGGAACAGGTTGCGATCGGCTTTGGTTTCAAAGCCATAGAGCTGTTGGCCGTCCTCGCGCTGCTGCAGATGGGTATGAATAGTCGTTTGAGCTTCCAATGCGGTGCCTTGCCAGAGGCTTTCGCTCACCTGCAGCTCGTAACCAACCGGCCCGCAGAGCAACAGAAGCCAGCAGCGGTTGCCCTCTTGCCAGCGATCACCGATCGTTCCATGCAACCAACCGATCATGCTGTGCCTAGGAGTGCTGCCATGTTGCCGTTGATCGCCGTGCTGCGCCGCCTTGTGGTGGGAATGGCTCTGTTGTTGATGCTGGTGCTGTTGCCCGCTTGCAGCGCCTCAGGGCAACCCCCACGGCAGATCTTGATGCAGGCCTTGGCCATGCAAGTGCAGTTCACCCAAGAGGACCTCGCTGCTGCACTGCAACTGCCGGCCCTGAGCGGCGAGCCCAGTTTGCGCCGCATTCGGCTGGAGCAGCAGGGACGTGAAGCGGTGGAAGGTCAGCAAGCCCTGCGCTTACAGGGTCGCTTCGATTGGAGCTTGCCCGACGATCCGATTCGGGTGGATAGCCCCTTCGATTTGATGTTGTTGCCTGGTGCCAAAGGCCAGAGCTGGCGTTTGCTGCGCCCCCCGGCCCAGGAGGGCGTTGGCTGGCGCAGTTATCCACTCACCCGCCAGGGTCTGGTTGTTGACGCTGCTGATGCCTCTGGCTAGGCCGTCAATAGAACTCTCTGGTCAGATGAAATTCCCGCTGCTGTTGGCTCTGCTGGCCGTAGCCCTGCCGCTGCCGCTTCAGGCCGAGCAGCCCAACAGCGATGCAGCGGTGGATTTGAAGCAATCGCGCCCGTGCGCTTGGAGCGATGGCAGCTCCGGCCGCTGGGTGGAGGCTGGCCACTGCCGCATCGAGGGCTGGCAGGGGGCCGGTGAATTGCTGTTGACCGTGCAGTGGCCATCGGGGCAACGCAGCGTGATTGAAACCACCCCGGGTGGCGGCAAGGCTCAGGTGAATCGGCGGCCTGCATCGTTTCAGGCCTCCGCTGATGGCACCTGGATTTTTCGCCTCAGCCGAGGGGGAGCCATGCGTTTTTCTGCCAGCTGAACAGTGGCATTGGCCGATTTGTCTTAGAGAATGAGGCCCCTTCGATGAGTCCGTGAGCGTTCCCCGGCTTCATCCCCGCACGATTGAGGCTGTTAAAGAACGGGCCGACATCGTTGATGTGGTCGGTGAGCACGTGGTGCTCAAAAAGAAGGGCCGTGAATTTGTGGGCTTGTGCCCCTTTCACGACGACAAATCGCCGTCGATGACGGTGTCACCGGCCAAGCAGTTCTATTACTGCTTCTCCTGTGGGGCCGGCGGTAACAGCCTCAAGTTCCTCATGGAGCTGAAGCGCCAAAGCTTCAGCGATGTGGTGATGGAGCTGGCCAGGCGCTACTCCTTGCCGGTTGAAACGCTCGATGCCAGCCAGCAGGAGCGCTTGCGGCAGCAGCTCTCTCGCCGTGATCAGCTGCACCGCGTGCTGTCGCTGGCCAGCGGCTGGTTTCGTTCACGCTTGCAGGCCCCCGAGGGTGCTGCAGCCCTGGAGTATTTGCGCAAGCAGCGGGGGCTGAGCGCCGGCACGATCGAATCCTTTGAACTGGGCTATGCCCCCGAGGCTTGGGATGGGCTGTTGCGTCACCTCCAGCAGGTGGAGGGGATTGATCCCAGCTTGATGGAAGCCGCCGGATTGGTGGTGCCGCGCAAAGGGGGCAATGGTTTCTATGACCGTTTCCGCCATCGGTTGATGGTGCCCATCCACGATCGGCAGGGGCGAATCATTGGCTTTGGCGGCCGCAGCCTCGATGGCAGCGAACCGAAATACCTCAACTCCCCTGAAACGGAGGTGTTTGACAAGGGCAAACACCTCTATGGCTTTGATAAGGCTGCCGATCCCATCCGCCGCGCGGACTGTGCCCTGGTGGTGGAGGGCTATTTCGATGTGATTGCCCTGCATGCCGCCGGGGTGCGCCATGCGGTAGCGGCTTTGGGCACGGCCATGAGCGCCCAGCAGATCACCCAGCTCTGCCGCTGCAGTGAAAGCCGCCGGATCATCCTCAATTTTGATTCCGATGGCGCCGGGGTGCGCGCCGCCCAGCGCACCATTGGTGAGGTTGAGCAGCAGGCCTTGCAGGGCCAGCTGGAGCTGCGGGTGTTGCACCTGCCAGCGGGCAAGGACCCCGATGAGTTCCTCCAGCAGCACAGCCAGGCCGACTACCTCGCCTTGCAGGACAACGCCCCGCTGTGGCTGGACTGGCAGATCGAGCAGGTGCTCAGCGGCAAAGATCTCGGCCGCGCTGATCAATTCCAGCTCGCGGTTCAAGGGTTGGTGGAACTGCTGGGCAAGTTGCCTCAGTCAGCCCTGCGCAGTCACTACCTGCAGCGGGTCGCAGAGCGGCTCTCTGGCGGTCAAGCCCGCATGGCGCTGCAGCTGGAGGACGATCTGCGTCAGCAGGTCAAAGGCCAGCGCTGGCATGGCCGCTCCAGTCGCCATGAGCAGCCGGGGGATGCCTCCTTGCGGGAGCGGGCGGAAGCCCAATTGCTGCGGCTGTATCTGCATGTGCCCAGCTTGCGGGCCACGATTCGCCAGGAGCTGCGGCAGCGGGAGCTTGAGGACTTTGGCCTGCCCCATCACCGCAAGCTCTGGGCCCACCTCTCGGCTCTGGAGGAAGACAACCTCGGCGTGGGCTTACTCGAGAACATCAGCCGCGGCAGCGAGCCGGGTGATCAGTTGGCTGATTTGGAGTTGCCCCGCCTGTTGTCAGATCTGCTGTTGATCGAAGATTCCCCGTTGCTGCAACGGCTCACGGCTCTGCTGGAACCCGGTGAGCTGCAGCAGCTCGGCTTGGTCAACCCCAGTGATCAGCTGCGCGGCACGACCGCGAGCTTGGAGCGTCATCGCGTGCTGCGCCGTTGCCGCCACCTGCTCGAGGCCTGGGGATCGCAACGACTGCAGAGCCTGGAGCAGTGCATTGCGATGTTGCTGGAAAGCAAAGAGGACGAGGGGGATGCTGAAACCCGCATCGAATCGTTGTTTCAACGGCTCAATGCCGACGCCTTGCGCTTTCAAGAGCTCTATTACAACGAGCGCCAGTACCTGCAACAGCTCGATCAGCAGCGATGTCGGCAAAGTGCCTAAGCATTGCTTAAAATCTCGTTACATGAAATTCATAGAGGATGGTTTCGGCGGTCGCCATTGATGTGGTCTCCACCCTGTTTGGGGTGCCACTCAGGCAGATCGGCTTTGCGCTGAGCTTTGCCCCGGTTCTGTTGCCCTTGAGCTAAGCGTCGTCCTCTTCCAGCAGCATCTGCTCGAACTCGCTGTAGAGCGAATCGTCTTGGTTGGGATCGCTGCTTCTGCCCTTACTGCCATGGCTTGTGTTGGAGCTCGGCTGCTGCGGCGCCCGTTTGCGCTGAGCTTCTAGTTGGCGCAGCCTGGCCATCAGGTGATCAGGCACCGTGCCGTCGGGGCTCACCTGCATCAATTGGCGGAAGAGTTCCTCCGGGTCCTCTTCGGTTTCAACCCGGTGCTGGCGCTGCGGCTTGGCCTGGGGTTGGGGCGAAGCCGGCTCCAGGGGTTTGGGGAGTTGGCGGCCCAGTTGCTGGAGACGCTCCAAGCTGCGGGGATCAAAGCTCATGGCAGCTCAAGGGCAGCCCAGGGTGTCCCGGGTGTCGCGTCCAGTCACTGAGTTGGTGCCTTCGGCCACGGCACACAGGGTGCTGAGGGCATCACCTCGAAGGGGCACATCGCTGAAATCAGCACCAGTGATCGTCACGCCACTGAAGCGGGTGTTGAAAGCAAAGGCGCCTTCAAGGCGGGCATCACTGAGATCGGTGCCGTTGAAGACTGCTGAATCGAGCGTGGCTTCGCGCAGATCGCTGCCAGAGAGATTGGCGTCTTGAAGCTTGGCGCCGAACAAGCTGGCGGCGCGCAGATCAGAGCCCGAGAGATCGGCTTCGCGCAGGTTGGTGAGGTTGAAGGTGACGCCCCTGAGATCACGACTGGAAAAATCAGCGCCAATCAGCACCTGCTTGGCGTAGTCCATGGCCGCATCGGCCGGCAGAACAGGAAGGAGCAGAAGCCAGAGCAGGGCGAGCAGCCGTCGCAGCATCACGTTGAACCAGTCGGCCGAGAGCCTAGGGCCGCTTTCGGGGAATGCTGAGTGCTGCTGCTGCCAGTTGCCATGGCCTGGGGTGCCGAGGCGGAAGCCCAGGTGGCTGCGTTGCTCTGCCGCCGCCAGTGGCGCTTGCTGGATTGCAACTGGCGCTGCCGTTGGGGTGAGTTGGACCTGATGTTGGCCAAACCCCAGCGGCTGCTGCTGGTGGAAGTGAAGGCCAGGCGGCGTTGGGGCCTCGATCACGGCGGCCTGCTGGCCTGCGGACCCCGCAAGCGCTGCCGCCTGGCCCGGGCACTGCGCTGTTGGTTGGCAGCCCATCCCAGCTATGCCTCCCACAGCATTGAGGCCCACTTGGCGCTGGTGGATGGGGACGCTCAGGTGCGCTGGTTCCCTTTGGAGCATCTGGGCTGATGCACAGTTGGAGTCATGGCCTTTTCTGGACATCACGCGCGTAAACGCTTCGGCCAGCACTGGCTCAAGGATGAGAGCGTGCTGCTTCAGATCGTGGCGGCAGCGGCGCTGCAGCCCGATGACCATGTGCTGGAGGTGGGGCCTGGGCGCGGAGCTCTCACGGCGCAGCTGCTCGCTAGCCCCGCCGCCTCCGTGCAGGCGGTGGAGTTGGATCGCGATCTGGTGGAGGGTTTGCAGCAACGCTTTGCCGCTGAGCCCCGGTTCCAACTGCAGAGCGGCGATGTTTTGGCCTTGCCCCAGTTGGGTGATGGGGAGCGCCGCCCCACCAAGGTGGTGGCCAACATTCCGTACAACATCACCGGTCCCCTGTTGGAGCGTTTGGTGGGTCGCTTGGACCGTCCGGTTGAGCCCCCCTATCAGCGGCTGGTGCTGCTGGTTCAGCAGGAGGTGGCCCGGCGCATCAGCGCGCGGCCAGGGCAGAGCAGCTTCAGCGCCTTGAGCGTGCGCATGCAGCTGTTGGCGCAGTGCCGCTCGGTGTGCCCGGTGCCGCCCCGCTGCTTTCAACCGCCGCCGAAGGTGCAGTCCGAGGTGATCAGCCTCGATCCACTGCCTGCCGATCAGCGCCCGCCCCAGGCGGTAGCCAAGCAGGTTGAACATCTGCTGCGACTGGCCTTTTCAGCGCGCCGAAAGATGGTGCGTAACACCTTGGTTAGCGCTGCTCCAGCCGTTGGCCTAGAAGCGTGGCTGGCTGATGCCGGCCTCACGCCGCAGCAGCGCCCGCAAGAGATTGCACCGCAGCAGTGGGTAGCGTTGGCCGCTGCTCTGCAACCGGCTCTGTGAGTTCGCTGTCCCTGCGTGCCCCGGCGAAGATCAACCTGCACCTGGAGGTGCTTGGCCTCAGGGACGACGGGTTTCATGAGCTGGCCATGGTCATGCAGACCCTGGATTTGGCTGATGAATTGGCCGTGGATCCAGCCCCTGCCGGGCAATTGAGCTTGCGTTGTAGCGATCCCCAGTTGCCCGTCGATGGCAGCAATTTGATCGTTAAGGCAGCCGAGGCGCTGCGCCGCCATTGCCGCAGGCCAGAGCTCTCGGCGCAGTTGTCATTAACCAAACGCATCCCTATTGGTGCTGGCTTGGC
>CAJWAH010000005.1 GCA_913020095.1 uncultured Synechococcus sp. | reverse complement strand
CGTACTGCCAAGGGAAGGTGCTCGCATCACAGATCCAGATCGGCCATTGGCGAACCTGAAACTCATCAATCTGTTGCTCTGAGCAACCGCGGGTGACCTCAATCACCGCGATCAGCTGGCCAGGGCCACCGTCACGGTTTCGCGTAGCTCACCGGAGTTGTACATCTCGATCATGATGTCGGACCCGCCCAGAAATTCACCGTTGAGGTACACCTGAGGGATGGTGGGCCAATTGGAAAACTCCTTGATTCCCTGACGAATCTCCATGTCGGAGAGCACGTCAAAGGTTTCAAAAGGAACTCCCAACGAGTGGAAGATTTGCACCACGTTGTTGGAGAAACCGCACTGGGGCATGAGCTTGCTGCCCTTCATGAAGATGAAGACAGGGCTCGAGGCGACCAGGGTTTCGATCCGGCTTTTGAGCTGAGCGTCCATAACGGGATTGGCTAGATGGAAACCCTACGAGGGGCAAGAGGTGGAGAGGGCCAAGGCGTGAATGGCCTCGCTGGCGAGCTCCTGGCTTAGGGCTCCATAAACGAGTTGATGCTGTTTGACCCGTGTGAGATCACGAAAGCCCTCGGAAACCACGGTGACTTGCAAGTGATCACCGCCCCCGGTGAGGTCTTCAACTTGAACCTGCGCATCAGGCAAGGCTTGGCGGATGGCCGCCGCTACGGCATCGGGTTGAACCATGAAATGCCCTGAAAATCAGTTGGATCGCGGAGCAGGTGCGTTGTAGGGGATGGAGACAAAGCCAATCTCCAGCAGCTGCTGATACGCCTTGCGGCCATCTTCGTTGGCGGGGGTCATCAACTTGATGACTTCCACCAGCAGAGGCACAGCCACCTCAGCCTGATTTTCACGGCGATAGGCCGCGGCCAGACGGAGGTTGGCAGAAGCCAGTGCCTGAATCGCTTCACGGCCTTTGGCATCCATCGCCCTGGGGATTCGCGCATCGAGGCCGCGGAAGGCGCCGCTCAGATCCCGGTAGAAGGACAGCAACGAACGGGCCGCATTTCGGGCCTTGTCGTAAGAATCGATCGCAGCACTCAGATCACCACTGGCGGCTTCAGCATCGCCTTGGGCCAACAGCTCGTTGACGGCACTGATGTTGAAGGTGTCGCCGCTGGAGTTGGCAACAACCTCTTGCACGCCTGTTTGAGCCTGGGCCAACGCGGGCACCGGGGCGAACAGGAGGGCCAGGCTGGCCGAAAGCAGAAGACGGCGCATAGGCCTGAGAACTCCGAGCGATGGCGGGAATCTAGGCCTCGTTTTCACCAGCGACGATGCAGCTGCGGGCCGCTTCCTCAGCCGAACGCATGCCCTGTTCGATGCGTTCGGCCAAGGCCAACGCCGCCGCTTTGCCACTGCCTTCCAAGCGCAGCTGGGGACCAAAACAGAGCGCGGCGCAATCACCCCAACGGGGCAGCCGCCGGCTGTAGGCAATCCCAATTGGAATCACAGGGACAGAACCCAGACCTTTGGTTTGAGCCAGCGACGCCAAACGGGGCAATCCCGGAGCCACGGTGATGGGGGCTCCATCACGGTTGATTCGCCCCTCGGGGAACAGCACCACCTGCTGCTGATCGGCCAACAAATCCAAGGCGTAGCGAAGGCTGGCGGTGCCTGGCTTGCTCTGATCGATGGCAAAGCAACCCAGACGGCGTAGAAACCAGCCCTGCAATCCGCTCATCTCGGTGGTGGTGACCATGAAGCGGCAATCGCGGCCGCTAACGCGCCGGCCGGCCGCTTTGGGCAAGATCAAGGCATCCCAACGGGCGCGATGGGTGGGTGCCAGCAGCACCGGGCCGTCGGCGGGCAAATGGTCCGCGCCAAGAATGGAGATCCGACGAAAGAACAGCCGTAAGGCGATGTCTTCCGTGGTGAGAATCGCCAAGGGCGCGAGCCATGGCACAACGTCGCTACGAAGCCGCTGCGCCCGCGCCAGGCGACTCGCTGCCATGGGATCGCTGGAGCTGGCCATAGTCCCGACCTTATCGAGCGACGGCCTTCCTTAAATTGAATGCTGGACAGCAGTTGCGATGGCCAGTCTCGGCATCAACCTGGATCACATCGCCACGGTGCGGCAGGCCCGCCGAACCGTGGAACCAGACCCTGTGAATTTGGCGTTGCTGGCCGAATTGGGCGGCGCCGACGGCATCACGGTGCATCTGCGTGAAGACCGGCGCCACATCCAAGACCGCGATGTGGAACTGCTGCGTCAAACCGTGCGGACGCGGCTGAATTTGGAGATGGCCGCCACCGCTGAAATGGTGACCATCGCCCTAGCGGTCAAGCCCGACATGGTGACCCTGGTGCCGGAAAAACGGCAGGAGGTCACCACCGAAGGCGGCCTTGATGTGGTGAGCCAAGAAGCCGAGCTGCAAGGACAAATCGGCCAACTCCAAGGAGCCGGGATCCCGGTCAGCCTGTTTGTGGATCCCGAGCGTGCACAACTGCAAGCCAGCCAACGCAGTGGGGCGCGCTGGGTTGAACTGCACACCGGCAGCTATGCCGAGGCGAGCTGGAGCCAGCAGCCCCTTGAGCTCGCACGCTTAATCGAGGGCACCACCGAGGCCCGGCAACTGGGCTTGCGCGTCAACGCAGGACACGGCCTCACCTACCAGAACGTCGAACCGATCGCAGCCATCCCCGGCATGGAGGAGCTCAACATCGGCCACACCGTGATGGCCCGCGCCATGGCCGTTGGCCTGCAAGAAGCCGTCAGGCAACTGAAGGAGTTGGTGAGCTCACCGCGCCAGGAGCCCCTCTTTGGAGCCGGGCTTGCTGCAGAATCCTGAGCTGCTCGAGAAGCCGATGTCCACCTATTACTTCGTGGCCGCTAGCGAAGCGTTCCTGACCGAAGAGGAACCCTTGGAGGAAGTGCTGCGTGAGCGCGTGCGTGATTACAGCGAAAAAGGCAAAGAGATCGACTTTTGGCTGGTACGACAGCCTGCCTTTTTGAATGCCCCTGAATTCAAAGAGCAAGCCAGCTCCATCCCTCAACCAGCGGCAGCGGTGATCTCCACCGACGCCGTGTTTATTGACTTCATGAAACTGCGCCTTGAGTACGTGCTCAAGGGGTCGTTTGAGGCTCCGAGCAACTCGATTCCAGATCCTCTAGCTGGGGCTTGAAGGCCTCGGAGAGAGCCTGAAATTCCAAGTCAGGGCCATTGAGCTGGTCCACGAGCAAACTCTGCAATTCAGCCAATTCCTCGGGGTGAAGCTCACCGTCACAACCCCATTGCAGATGCGTGGGCACAGCCGTTGTTGTCCTATCAAATAGTCCTATTAGTGTGTCAGCGAAAGCGGTTGGTTCAGGGCTTTATTAACTGCTCAAACCTTGAAACAAACCAAAGAAATAGCGCCTGAACGGAGAGTGCGGTGCTCCGCCTGATCAGCAGCAACAGCATCGAAGATTTGGCGACTGCGTTGGCCTCGGAGCTCAACCGTCACAAGCCCGCCAATCCGCTCACGCCCCAACGGGTGCTGATCAGCACCAACGCCATGAGCCGCTGGCTGGCGCTGGCCTTGAGCGAGCGCATCGGCATCTGCGCTGGGATCGAATTCGACTTCGCTGGCCGGCACCTGCGCCAGCTGATTCTTGAACTCGACGGGCGCCTACCGGCCGGCCAGAGGGACCCCTGGGATCCAAGCCAACTGCGCTGGCAGTTGGCCCAAGTCATCCCCGCCCTGCCACAGACCAAACTCTGGGAACCGCTGCTGCAGCTATGGAATCAAGGCCCTGGGCAGCAGGACAACGGCCTGGACACCCAACGGCTGCAGCTGATCCTGCAGCTGAGCGACACGCTCGATCAATACGGCCTGTACCGGCCGCAGATGGTGCGCCGCTGGCTCAATGGCGAGAGCGTCGATGGCAGCCACGCACCACTGGAGGCCCATCAGCAATGGCAACCAGCCCTGCTGAGGGAGTTGGCGCAGCGGCTGGAACCCAGCGGCATCCCCCACCCAGCCGAACGACTCCTCCATGCCCTCGAGCAGTCACGCCAGCGGAGCGATCCGCACGAGCCTCTGCATGTTTTTGGCTTATCCAGCCTGCCGCCAGCGCTATGGAAACTGCTGGCACAACGGGCCAGCAGCAGAGATTCGCCCGTGCTGCTCTACCAACTCAGTCCCTGCCTCGACCCCTGGGGGTCCCTGCCTCCCAGCCACCAGGAGGAGGGCGATGCGCTCGACAGGCTCGAGCGGCGGCTCTTGCACCAGGGGCATCCGCTGCTGGCCAGCCTCGGACGCACCCAACGGGACTTCCACTGGCAATTGGAGCTGATTGCCGCTGATCTGCAGGAGCAATTCGAGCGGCAACAACGGCCAGCTCCCCCCTGCCCGGCAGAGGCTGGGCTGCTGCAACAACTCAAGGCTGATCTGCTAGTGGGCAGGCCGCGGGGGGAGGGCTTACCGGGGATTGAGCCTCCTCTGGAGCTGCAGCGCAGCCAACTGAACCTGGAGGTGCTGGCCTGCCATGGCGATCGGCGGCAGGTGGAAGCCGCCCATGAAGCCCTGCTGCGCTTGATGGCGGGCGACCCCTCGATCGAGCCACGCCACATCCTCGTGATGACCCCCGATGTGGCGCGCTTCACGCCCCTGGTGCTGGCGGTGTTTGAACGGCCGGGGCGCTCCAGCGATCCACGCCACCTGCCGGTCCGCGTCACCGACCGCACCCTGCGGCAACGCAACCCCCGCGTTGATTTGGTGTTCCGTCTATTGGCACTGGCCAGTAGTCGTCTCAGCCGCGACGACGTTCTCGATGTGTTGTTGCTGCCTGAGCTGGCCGAGCATCTCGAGCTGAGCGGCCTAACGCAGCCCCAATGGCGCGAGCTGCTGGATCAAGCCGGAATCTGCTGGGGCCGTGATGGCGACCACCGCCAGAGCTGGGGCTACCCAGCTGGCAATGCCTACAGCTGGCGATGGGGGCTTGATCGCTTGCTGCTCGGGCTGGAGCTCAGCGATGGCTTCCCTGAGCAGGAGGCCGCCAGTGGTGAATGGGCAGGCCTGGCGGCTTGTAACCAAAACCTGGCCTCTGCCAACGATGTGCTGGCTTTGCACGACGCCTGCAGCCGCCTTTTCGAACAACTGCAAGCCCTCAGCGGGCCGCTGCCAGCTGAGCGGTGGAACGAGCAGATCGGCAGCGCCATCCACCAGCTCAGCGGCGGTGACGACGAGGGCTGGCAGGCCCCCGAGGTCTATGAATTGCTCACCCCACTGCGCGATCCCGAAGCCAGCGGCCTCACCTTGGATCGGGCGGCGGTGGTGCGCCTGCTGGAAGAGGCCGAAACCCAACAACAAGGGCGCTATGGCCATGTCAGCGGTGCGGTGAGCCTCAGTGCCCTTGAACCGATGCGCTCCATCCCCCACCGGGTGGTGGTGCTGCTGGGCATGGACGAGCAGCGGCTGCCGCGGCGCGATCAACGGCCGGGCTACGACCTGATGCTGCAACAGCCATGGCGGGGTGATCGCGATCGCCGTCAGGAGGACCGGGCGATCTTGTTGGAGGCGTTGCAAGCCTGCAGCGACCACTGGATCGCCACCTACAACGCCATCGATCCGCGCAGTGGAGAAGAACGCAACCCAGCGGCGCCCTTGAGCGATCTGCTGCGTTGCCTCGAGCGCAGCTATCGCACCGCAGAAGGCGAGCCGATCACCACGTGGGTGCTGCAGCAGCAGCCCCCTCTACCGCCCCTCACCGCACGGGAAGCGGTGGGAGTGCCCTGGCCGATGGATCAGCGCTGGCCCGTGGATGAACAGCAGCCCGCCAGCTTGGAAGAGCTGCAGCAATGGCTGCGCGATCCAGCCCGCGCGCTGCTGCAGGCCCATGGCATCCATCCACAGCGGGGCGGTGATGAGAGCAGCGATCCCGAAGAGAGCGCCCCCGATGGCCTGCAGCGCTGGACGTTGGGGCAACTCCTGTTGAACCTGGGCAGCGAGCGGCTCGAGGACGATCAATGGCCGCAGCAGCGTGATGCCCTCGGCCGCCGCGGCCACCTCCCCCCTGGCCCAGCGGCCATCGTTGCCAGCGACCAGCCATGGCAACGCTGCCGTGCGCTGTTGGCCAAACAGGCCGAGCTGCAGCTCGCCGATGGCCAGGCGGTGGTGCTGATGAGCAACAGCCGCTTCAAACCCAAACGGCTCCTCGATGGTTGGCTGGAGCATCTCTGGGCCAATGCCGAGCGCCCGCAGCAGACCCTGCTGCTAGGCCCCATGCAGCAAAAAGGCGAAGAGCGCGCGGCGGTGTGGACCCTGCCAGCGGTGGAAACCCAACAGGCCAAAGCCTGGATCGACGATTGGCAGCAGTGGCGGCAGGAGGCGCTGCAAAGACCAATCGCCTGGATTCCTGAACTCAATTGGCAGCTGCTCAGCCAACAGCAGGACGGCTCACTGCCAGGACTCAGCGCGCAACAGCTCAAAGAGCTCAATCCCCCAGCCCCAGGCGACTACCAATGGCCCAGCGCCTGGCTGCAATTGCTCGGGGGTGAACCGCCCAGCGCCGCGAGCTGGCTCGAGCACCCTGAAGCCGAGCAGCTGAGTCAGCGCTGGTTGCTCCCCTTGAGCGAGGCCCTAGCCGCCGGAGGCCGGCAGCTGTGATCGAACCGCTCGATCTCAATGGCCCCCTCACCGGCGGCACCGTTGTGCTGGAGGCCAGCGCTGGCACCGGCAAGACCTATGCCCTCAGCCACAGGGTGTTGCGGGAGGTGGGCGAAAACGGCCGAGCGATCGATCAGATCCTGGTGGTGACCTTCACACGCGCGGCTGCTGCGGAAATTCGCCGCCGGATTCGCACCCGCCTGGAGGAGGCCTCAACGCTGCTGGCCTACCGGCTGGCCAAGGAGGACAGGCCCGCCAGCGATCCCACCTTGAACGAGCTGATCAGCCGCTGGGCGGCATCGCCTCAGGGTGTGGAGGTGCTGCTGAATCTGCTGCAAGCGATTGATCGCATCGATCTGGCGCCAATCACCACCATCCATGGCTTTATCCAACGCCTCATCCAAGACAACGGCACACTGCTGGGCCTCGATCCCCAGCTACGCCTACGTGAAGGCGGGCGCAGCCTGCTGCAAGAGCTGGTCAATGACTGGCGCCGCAGCGTTCTTTCCCCGGCTCCAGCTCCATGGCAGGCCTGGGTTCAAAGCCACAGCGACTTGAGCCTCGATGGGCTGATGAAGTTGGCCCAGCTCGTCGACGACGACCGCGACATGCTGCTTCCAGAACCGTTGGAGACCGGCGCCTCAGCCGCAGATGGCTGGCAACAAAGGCATGAACGCTTCGAGCGTCTGCTCGCCAGTGATGGCATCAGCACCGGCGAAGCGATGCAGCAACTCTGCAAAGGCACAGGCATCAAGAGCCCAGCCGGAACGCTGCTGGGAAAAACCAAGCTGGCCCAGCTGCCGGATTTGATCGCCATCGCCCGCGATCGCAACGACATCAAGACCTACCGGAAATTGGTGCAAGCCTTCAGCACCAGTCAGCTCAAGCGCGTGTTGGCTGATCCCGACCAGGCCCCCAGCAGTGGTCTGCACGGGGCAGCTGAGCGGTTGTGTTTTGAACCCATCGAGCAGTTGCTCACCGACTTGGTGCACGCCTTGAGACAAGGGGCTTGGCAACGGCGACAGCTCCAGCAGGAGATGAGCTTCGGCGATCTGCTGGAGCGGGTTGATCCCGCTCGCTTGAGTCCGCCTGTGATGGCCGGGTTGAAGCAATGGCGACAACAGCAGTTGAGCTGCTGCTTGATCGACGAGTTTCAAGACACCGACCCGATTCAGTGGCGCCTGTTTGCCGCCCTGTTTGATGGCGAGGCTCCCTTGACCCTGATCGGGGATCCCAAGCAGGCGATCTATCGCTTTCGCGGCGGCGACATCCGCACCTACCGGGCCGCCGTTTCAACGCCTGAGCGGCAGCGGTTCTCACTGGACACCAACCGCCGCAGCGACCCAGCCCTATTGAGCGTGCTGAACCGTTTGTTTGCCGGGGAGGGCAGCTTCGGCAGCCCAGCCATCGACTACCGCACGGTTCAGGCACCCGAGCACGCCAGTCCATCGCGGCTGCGTTGCGCCGATGGCAGCCCAGCCCCACCGGTGCGCATGCGCTGGCTCGGAGAGGCCGAGGGGGGCAAACCCCTCAAACTCGGGGAGCTGCGCGATGCCTTGCCGCAACGGGTCTGCGATGACCTGCAGCGCACCCTCGCTAGCGGCATGGAACTGCAGCAGGGCGATGGCTGGCGAGCGCTGCACCCGGGTGATCTCGCGGTGCTGGTGGGCCGCAATCGCGACGCGGTGAGCTTGCAACGGGAACTGCAACGCCGGGGCATCCCTGCGCGCATTGGCCGGGGAGGTGATCTCTGGCAGAGCCCAGAGGCAGCCAGCCTCAGCCTGTGGCTTGAAAGCAGCGAGCGCCAGGGGGATCGGCGTGCGGCCGCTGCCTTGGCCCTCTCCAGCGTGGGCGGCTACCTGGCCGCTGAGCTCAGCAGCTGGAGTCCCAGTGACTGGGGGGCCTGGCTGCAACAGCTGGAGCAAGCGCGCCAGCGCTACGCCCTGGTGGGTCCTCTGGCGGCGCTGGAGGTGCTGCAAGCCGCAGGGCCAGGTCTGCCGCGATTGCGGGCGCAGGCCAATGGCGAGCAGCGCCTCAGTGATCGGCGCCAAATGGCAGAACTGCTGCAGCAGAGCTGGCAAGACCAGGGCCGTCCATCGGCCGCCAGGCTGTTGCACTGGCTCAACGAGCAGCAGTTGTTTGGCGGCGAGGGGGAAGACGCGCAGCAACGGATTGTGGCCAGCGAGTCGATGGTGACCCTCACCACCCTGCATTCGAGCAAGGGGCTGGAATTTCCCCTGGTGTGGTGCCCCACCCTCTGGGAAGTCGATGGCGGCGTCGATGCGGAAGCCCCGTTCCGCGCGTGGGATCCCAGCCAACAGCGTCGGGTGCTGGAGCTCAGCCGCCGCAGCGGCAGCAGTCCCCGGGCCGAACGCCTCGTAGAAGCGCGCCTTGAGGGATGGCAGGAACGGCTGCGTTTGGGCTACGTGGCCCTGACCCGCGCCAAGCATCAGCTCTGTTTGGACTGGGGCCGGATCAAAGACAGTGGCGCCAGCTTGCCGGCCTGGTTGCTGCATCCAGAGCTGCGGCAGCAGGAGGCGGAGCAGCCCTGGCAGGCCATTGCTGATCACATCAACCGAGCCAGCGATTTACGCCAGGCCGTGCAACACCGCTGCGATGAACTCGGCATTCAGCTGGAAGACCTCGACCCAACTGCGCCGCCGGCCTACCGCCCAGCTGCCAACGCCCATCCCTTGGCCGCAGCGGTGATTCCGCCCAGGCGCCCTGCCAGCAGCTGGGGACGCTGGAGTTACAGCCGGCTGCAGGATCAAAGCCAAACCCTCATGCCCTCGGCGCGCGAGGAGGAGGGCTTTGATCCCGATCGCGAGAGCAGCCCAGAGGATCCCGGCGGCGCTGAAGATCCCTGCTGGCGGGAGTTACCCGGTGGAGCCAGCTTTGGAACCCTGGTGCACGCCATCCTCGAGCAGCTGGATTTCCAGGCCGATCTGGCCAGCCCCGAGGTGCGTCAACTGGTGCGCGATGAGGTGGCCCGCTCTGGCCTCGATCCCCAACTGGGCAGCGGCCTGCTGAGTGCCCTTGAGGTGCTGCTGCAACGCCCCCTTGGCGGGCCGCTTGGGGATTGCCGCCTCGATCAAATCGCCGACAGCGACACCCTCCGGGAGCTGCCGTTCGACATCCCCCTGAGTGGGTTTGCCGCCTCCCCCAGCAGCGATGTGCTCGGCGAGGCGCTACAGCAGCTCGCCGCCCACCACGACCCGGTGGTGCAGACCTACGCCCGCGAGCGCCTACAGCAGCGGCAAGCGCAACTGAGCAGCGGCTTTCTCAATGGTGTGATCGATCTGATCATCCGCCGGCCAAGCCGTGATGGGATCCAACACTGGGTGGTGCTCGATTGGAAAACCAACCGGCTGGTGCGCCCCATCAACGACTTGATGGCCGCCAAGGACTACTGGCTGCAGGCCCAGCTCTACCGGCAAGCCGTTCAGCGCTGGCTGCACTGGCGGCTGGGGGAGCAGACCCCCTTGCGCATTGATGCGGTGATGCTCTTCACCCGCAGCGGCGAGGGGGCTTGGCTGCTGGATGAGGCGGGGCAACCATGAGCGAAGCCAGTCGCTGCCAGCGGGCTGCTGCCCGACTCCTGAGCCTGGCCCCAGCCGCGGTGCAGGCGGAGGCCAAGACCTTGCAACCCCTGCTCGAACGCCTGCTGCTCTGCCAACTCCAGGGCCGTGAACCCCTACAGCTCACTGCAGCCGAGCTACCTGAACTCACAGCGGCAGCCCAAACCGCCCTGCAGCAACTGCCCGTGGTGCTGATTGAACAGGGCGCGCAAGGCGCTGAACTTTGGAGCCGGCGGCAACACCATCAGCAGCAGCACCTGCTGATGGATCTCGAGCAACGGCTGCATCAACACCAGGGGCTGCTGCTCACCGGCGGTGCTGGAACGGGGAAAACCACCCGCGTTCGGCAACTGCTCGCCGATGAACGCGAACGCCAAACCCTGCTGCTGGCCCCCACCGGCAAAGCAGCAGCACGGCTACGGGAAGCCCTCAGCCCGCTGCCCGCCTCCATGCAGTGCTCCACCTTGCACCGAGCCCTGGAAGCCAATCCCAGTGGGGGGTTTGGCCGCAACCAGCAGCGCCCCATCGACGCCGAGGTGGTGGTGGTCGATGAGGTATCGATGGTGGACACCCAATTGATGCAGGCCCTGCTGGAGGCGCTGCCGAGCAGCACCAGGCTTGTGTTGGTGGGTGATTCCGCCCAATTGCCGCCGATTGGCGGCAGCAGCGTGCTGGAACCGCTCGAACAGCAGCTCAAGCAACACCGGCCGCAACTGCTGTTGCAGCTGGAGCGCTCCCATCGCTTCAACGACTCCACAGCGCTGGGGGGCTTTGTGCAACAGCTGCGCCGAGGCAGCCCCACCGCTGAACTGCAGCAACAATTGGCCGCAGGCGCTGAGCACAGCAACCTGCAGTGGTGGCCGCTGCAGCAGGGATGGCCCCTGGCCTTGCAACAGCGCATCGAGCAGCACCGCCAACGGCTGGAGCAGCAGGCCCACAACACGGCTCTCAGTGATGCCGAGGCCCTGGCCTGCCTCGAGGACTTGCTGGTGCTCTCGCCCCGGCGCAGTGGCCGTCAGGGGGTGAGCCAACTCAACCGCCGCTGGCTGCCGCTCACCCAACGGGAGCCCTGGCATTGGCCTGCGGGCACGCCCCTGTTGGTGGGCCGCAACGATGCCTCCTTGGGACTCGCCAATGGTGACCGCGGCCTGGTGCGGCCTGGCCCGCAGGGACAAGAGGCCGTGATCGCCACGGCCGAAGGCCCCAGGCGCCTGCCTTTGGAACTGTTGCCTTGCCCCGAACCAGCCCTTGCCCTCACGGTGCACAAAAGCCAAGGCAGTCAGGCTCGCGAGGTGATCGTGGTGCTGCCAGCGGGCAGCGGATTGGATCGCCGCTTGCTCTACACGGCCCTAACGCGGGCCCAAGAGCGGCTGGACTTGCTGAGTCCGCCGTTGGACAGCCTCGAGGCGTAACGCTTCTCGCCAAGGGCTGGCCTCAGGGCAGGACGCTCTGCCAGGTTGCCAATGGACCGCTGATGCTGGGCATGGATTCCGATCTCTACCTACTGGCCTGGAGCAAGCTGCAGGAAGCAGCCTTCCTTTGGCTCAGTGATGTTCCCCTGTCCGTGAGTGCCCGCGAAGAACTGCAGGGGTTGATGCAGCGGCTCTCTCCATCGGAACTGGCGGCCTTTGGCGCCAGGCTCAAGCCCGTGCTCAGCGACAGTCAGCATGTGCAGAGGTTCATTGAAATGGTGCTAGCCCCCCGCTCTCAGGCCTGCTAAAAGCAGCCTATGGAGCGCTGCACCCGTCCCTGGGGTTGGTACGAAACCCTCACCGAAGGGGAGGGTTATCTCGTCAAACGGCTGTGGTTAGAACCCGGCCAGCGCCTATCACTGCAGCGCCATCAGCACCGGCTTGAGCATTGGTATGTCGCCGCTGGCGAGGGCGTGGTGAACCTCGATGGCACCCAACACAGCGCCCAAGCCGGCAGCAGCTTTGATGTGCCCTGCAGCTGCGTGCACCGCGCCACCGCAGGCGATCAAGGGCTGCTGATCGTGGAGGTGCAGCGCGGCAGCATCCTGCGCGAAGACGACATCGAACGCTTTGCCGATGACTACGGCCGGGTGGCGGCACCGGTGGGGTGATAGTTTTCGGGAGTTGAAATTCCTGCAGACAAGGCAAGGCAGTTCAGAACGTGGGTCTGCCGGCCTGAACAAGGACTTTCAGGCCAACCCGCGGCGTTTACGCCTTTTTCTGTGACCCAAACAGACCAACTTGTCGTGTCGAACGAATCCACCAGCGGCTTTGCTGGTTTCGGTTTGCCCGACTCCCTGCTCGAAGCGCTGAGCAAGTGCGGCTACGAGCAGCCCTCACCCATCCAAGCGGCAGCGATCCCTGAGCTCATGCTCGGCCGTGATCTGCTCGGCCAGGCCCAAACCGGCACCGGTAAGACAGCCGCCTTTGCCCTGCCCCTGCTGGCGCGCATCAATCTCGAAGCACGCCACCCGCAGGTGCTGGTGCTGGCCCCAACACGCGAGCTGGCGATTCAGGTGAGCGAGGCTTTCCAGCGCTATGCGTCCTGCACCCCTGGGCTGCACGTGCTGCCGCTCTATGGCGGTTCCGATTTCCGCGATCAGATCCACAAGCTGCGCCGCGGCGTTCATGTGGTGGTGGGTACCCCAGGCCGGGTGATGGATCACATGCGCCAAGGCACCCTCAACGTCTCCCAACTCGAGACATTGGTGCTCGATGAAGCCGACGAGATGTTGCGCATGGGCTTCATCGATGACGTGAAGTGGGTGCTTGAACAGCTCCCCAGCGAGCGTCAGGTGGTGCTGTTCTCGGCAACGATGCCGCCGGAAATCAAGCGGATCTCTCAGCAGCATCTGCAGAACCCCGCTGAAGTGATCATCCGCACGCAGAAAGCGGACGCCAGCAGGATTCGCCAACGCCACATCCTGCTGCCCCATCAGCAAAAGCTCAGCGCCCTACTGCGGGTTCTCGAAGCCCATGGCCCTGGCGGGGTGATCATCTTTGCCCGCACCAAAGCCGTCACGGTGACGGTGGCTGAAGCCTTGGAGGCCGAAGGCATCGCCTGCTCGGTGCTCAATGGTGATGTGCCCCAGTCGCTGCGTGAGCGCACCATCGAGCGCCTCAAGCAAGGACGCATCGACGTGCTCGTGGCCACCGACGTGGCGGCCCGCGGCCTCGACGTTGATCGCATTGGCCTGGTGGTCAACTACGACGCCCCCTTCGATAGCGAGGCCTACGTGCACCGCATCGGCCGCACCGGACGCGCCGGACGCCAAGGCGACGCCATCCTCTTCCTCTCGTACCGGGAGCGCCGGTTGCTCCACAGCCTCGAGCGCGCTGTGGGCAGCAGCATCGACGCGATGGATGTGCCGAGCGACGCGGAGATCAACCAGCAGCGTCTCGACAACCTGCAGCAGCAGCTCAGTGATCTTGTCAGCGAACCGGTCCCGGAAGACCGGCAGCAGGAAGTGGCCTTGATGGGCGAGATCCTGCAGCGCCTGCAACGGGAATCGGATGTCACCCCCGATCAGTTGGCTCTGGCCGCCCTGCGCTTGGCCCAAGGGGATTCACCGCTGCTGGTGGTGCCGCAACCACCGATGCCGGTCAACAACCGCAACCCACAAGGTCGCGGCCAAGACCGCCGCAGCCCAGGCCGGGTGCCCCAGTCGATGGAGCGTTTCCGCGTTGAGGTGGGCTGGCAAGACCGCATCAAGCCGGGCCACCTGGTGGGCGCGATCGCCAATGAAAGCGGCCTAGACGGCCGTCAGATCGGCAAGATCACGATCTTTGATGACCACAGCACTGTGGACCTGCCCGAGGGGATGCCACCGGAATTGATGAAGCGCCTGCAAGGGGTTCGGGTGATGCAAAAGGAATTGCGCATCAGCCGCCAGGCCATGGGCTGATTAACGAGCTGCCCCGCCGGCGCTGACAAGCCCCACGGCCTGCCTTTAGACCTTTCGCACTTAGGTCTTCACCATGACCGCTTGGATGGGTTGCCTCCCTGTGGCGTTGCTCTCTGTTGGGCTGGGATTCCTCCCGATGCCAGCGCGCGCTGAAGTCAGCGCCAGCGACATGCAACTGATCCAGAAGCTGTGCGTGGCGAGCTTCAACAATGCCTTTGCTCAGGCCGGCAAAGAAGCGCCTGAAGGCATGGGAGCGTTCACCTGTGACTGCCTGGGGGAGCGCATCAAAGCCGGTGATGGCCTGGGTACGGCCCGTGAAACTTGCACGATGGAGGCCACGCGCCGTTTCCCGACGTCTCAGAGCTGATCTGCAGAGCGCAGGCCTTGTCCAAGGCGACATCGGCCTGCAGTAAGTCGTAGCGATCGTGATTGGCGAGCTCCCCATTGGCGTCCCAAGTCAGGACCCAAGGGAGAGGGGACCGGCTGTTCATCACGGCCTCCTGATTGTGTGAGTTCGCTGACATTGCCCGGAGTCCTTGGGGATCGCCCTGGATTCCGGTTTTCCTTCATGATCACGAAATCTTTGGACATCAAGGCCCTTAGCGCACAGCAAAAAGGGCTCGAGAACATGAAATTCTCATTCACAAGAGCACACAGTTAGAAACAGCAATTGCTCCTATTGGCTTTGCTTCCTGAATCAGCAACACTAAAAACATCAACACAGGGAGGGTCCAATGACGGATGCCACTCCACCCGAGAGCGCGCGATCACCACGACAACGTTGAGCATGGATCAGTGAACAATTCCTGCTTTGCTTTGAGCTAACAATCTCTCTAAAGCCAGCCGTTCCGGGGTGAACTGGCCCCTTCGATGAACCTGGCGCAGGAGGTTGTGGTGTTATCCAACACCGTTTCAAAGCCAGTGATTGTGTGCTGCTTTTCGCCTCAATCCATCGCGCTGCTTACCAGTTTTTATTCTCTAGCGCGGTGACGTTGAGGGAGGGCAATCATTGCACCCACGTGAAGTCGTTGGATCCTGACTTCTTGACTGAAAAACAGGATTAACGCCTTCCCGCTTGGATTCACCATCCACCAACGCCGCCATGGTTTCAGGGGCAACGACATCTCAGCAGTGCGCAGCACTGTCTTGGCCCGCAGCCAAGGGCTCATCGATGAGGGGTCTCACACAACCAGTGCCCTGTTTCCGTTCTGTTCCAACCGTTTGAGCATCGATTTCGGAACGCTCTGCGCGTTCCAACAACAGCGACAACGCTTTTATCGATACCGCCCTCGGGCGCCATCACACCGTTAGGGACCAGGCCATCAGGCCTGAGCATGAGAGGGGCCTCCGCCTGGCGGGGGCCCTTACGCTTTTGGCATGACCTTGCCACTTCCTGCTTACGAGCCGCTGCCCGAAGCGCCGAAAGCAGCCAGTGATCTCATCGAAGTGGCGATCGCGGCGCTCCATCCCACCCAACTGTGCGTGGGCATGGCTGAGATCCAGCACCGCATCGCTGACTTCCAAAACGAAGACCCCAAAGAGCGCCGGCGCTATTTGAAAACCAGGCCAATCCCCTTGGTGCGCAGCTCAGCGGGGGAGCTCTGGATGGTGGATCGCCATCACCGCCTGCGGGGGCTGCTGGCGGTGGATCCCGAGGCCACCGGCTGGGGCTACATCGCCCTGGATCTGCCGTTCAACAACCGCAGCGCCGTGCTGCAGGCCTTGCAACAGCGCGGCTGGCTTTACCTCTATGACGGCCGGGGCCTCGGACCTCTGGAACCCGAAGAGCTCCCCGAGACCCTGCTGGGCTGCCAAGACGACCCCTACCGCAGCTTGGTGTGGAAGCTGAAGCGCGAAGGCGTGATTGATCGCGCTCCGCTGATCCCCTTCCATGAATTTCGTTGGGCGGCCTGGCTCAGGCGCAAAGCATTGCCGCCCTTCAACTCACAACAACTGGAGCCAGCCCTGCCAGCAGCCAGGGCCTATGCCCGCTCCGCTGCTGCTTCTCGCATGGCCGGCTGGAAAGGCTGATCAAAAGCAAAACGGAAGCCAGCGAAACTGAGCCAATTTCATATCAAGAATAGAAAGACTTAAACCAATACCTGGGAGGGTCCTGCGATGGCTCCCACGAAGCAAGAGCGGCGGTTCAGATTCCTGACTCCATTGATCGGCATGGGGATCGCCCTGGTGGGTGGCCTCGGCTTTGGCGCCACTGCTGTTGAGCCTTTATTGCTGCGGCTCAGCAGCTCGAGCACCAGCACTGGCGCCAATCAGCTCCAGCAGGTGCTGGCCCCCGTTCCGCAGGAGGTGTTGCTGCTTGGAACCGATGCCGAAGGCCGGCGCACCGATGTCATTGCCAGCTTGCATCTCACCGGCGAGGGCGCCCACCTGACGCAAATACCGCGCGACACCTTCATTCGCTCCAGCCAATACGGTGAGCTGAAGGTCAACGCTCTCTATGCCTTTGGGGGCATTGATGCCATTAGTGCCGGGGCCGAAGAGCTGATAGGCCGGCCCATGCCGCATTACATCGTGCTCAATCTCAAAACCCTCAGGGAACTGGGGGACGCCCTCGGCGGGCTGGAGATGACGGTGGCCAAACGGATGCGGTACAGCGACCGCAGCCAGAACCTGGAAATCGATTTATTGCCAGGCCATCAGCGCCTGCGGGGGCGCGCTCTCGAGGGCTACTTGCGCTTTCGAAATGATGGCGAAGGGGATCTCGGCCGGATGCGTCGGCAAAGGCAAGCGGTGGATGCGCTGATGGGGCAACTGGCAACCGCCGAAGCCATGGCCAAATTGCCCCAGCTCCTCCACATCGCCAACAGCAACATCAAGACCAACCTCAACCTGTTCCAGCTCGCCAGCCTGGCCAAGGTGCTCTCCGGCCAACAGCTCAGCGCCTCCTCGCTGCCGGGCCACTTGGGGTATCGCAACGGCATCAGCTACTGGTTTGTGACGAACCCCGAGCGATCCCTGTGAAGCAGCCGTGGTCGCTTGGCAGGAACCAGAGCTAAGAAGGGAAGTTGATGGAGATTGCGGTTGCAACTGCTTAAAGAGAGCGGCCAGCGGGAGGTTTTTTGCGGCCTCACCTCCATTGTTTGGCTGCACCGGCGGATGCCGGATGCCTTTTTCCTAGTGGTGGGCTCACGCACCTGCGCGCACCTGATCCAAAGCGCCGCCGGCGTGATGATCTTTGCCGAACCCCGCTTTGGCACCGCCATCCTTGGCGAACGGGATCTCGCTGGCCTGGCTGATGCCAATGAAGAGCTCGATCGGGTGGTGGCTGATCTGCTGCAACGGCGGCCCGAAATCCGCACCCTCTTTTTGGTGGGATCGTGCCCCAGCGAAGTGATCAAGCTGGATCTCAGCAAAGCCGCTGAGCGCCTCAATCAGCAGCATCGCGGCCGCGTGCAAGTGGTGAACTACAGCGGCAGTGGCATCGAAACCACCTTCACCCAGGGGGAAGACCAAGCATTAACCGCCCTGGTGCCGTTGATGCCGCAAAGCACAACACCCCAGCTGCTGTTGGTGGGCACCCTGGCTGATGGCGTGGAAGAGCGCTTCCTCACGCTGTTTGAACGCCTTGGAATTGGCCCTGTTGCGAGCCTGCCGCCAAGGCGTTCCACCGAGCTGCCAGCCGTTGGCCCCGGCACCAAGCTGCTGCTCACCCAACCCTTTTTGGGGCAAACAGCCCGGGCCCTGCAAGCCAAAGGCGCTGAGCTGATCAGTAGCCCCTACCCCCTCGGCGTGGAGGGCAGCGAGCTGTGGTTCCGGGCTGCTGCCAGGGCCTTTGGCATCAGCGATGAGCACACCAGCTCGGTGCTTGAGCCGCTGGTGAACCGGGGGCGCGCGGCTTTGGAACCCCACCGCAAAGCCCTCGAAGGCAAACGCCTCTTTCTCTTGCCGGATTCCCAAATGGAGCTGGCCCTGGGGCGCTTCCTGCAACGGGAATGCGGCATGGAGTTGGTGGAGGTGGGAACCCCCTATCTCGATCGCAGCCTGCAGCAGCAGGAGCTCGATCTACTGCCCGCTGATGTGCAACTCAGCGAAGGCCAAAACGTGGAGGAGCAGTTGCAGCGGGTTCGTCAAAGCCATCCCGATTTGGTGGTCTGCGGCATGGGACTCGCCAACCCGCTGGAAGCCGAGGGGATCACCACCAAATGGTCGATCGAGCTGGTGTTCAGCCCGATCCATGGCTGCGATCAAGCCGGCGATTTGGCAGAGCTCTTCGCCCGACCCCTGCGCCGCCGGGGCGCCCTCACCTTCGCCTGATCGCCATGGAACTCACCCTTTGGACCTACGAGGGCCCACCCCATGTGGGCGCCATGCGCATCGCGGCCTCGATGCAGGGGGTGCACTACGTGCTCCACGCCCCCCAAGGCGACACCTACGCCGATTTGCTGTTCACCATGATCGAGCGGCGCGACCAGCGCCCCCCGGTGACCTACACCACCTTCCAAGCCAGAGACCTGGGGGGTGACACCGCCGAGCTGGTGAAACGCTCGATCCGCGATGCAGCCGATCGCTTCCAGCCCCAGGCGCTGCTGGTAGGGGAAAGCTGCACCGCTGAACTGATCCAAGATCAACCGGGTGCCCTCGCCCAGGGCATGAATCTGCCGATGCCGGTGGTCACCCTGGAGCTGCCCGCTTACTCCAAGAAAGAGAACTGGGGCGCAGCGGAAACCCTCTACCAACTGATTCGCACCCTGCTCAAGCCGCAACTGCCACCGGCGGGGTTGAGCAAACCCGACCCCAAGCGCTGGCAGGAGCAAGGCCGGCGGCCCCGGGTGAATCTGCTGGGGCCAAGCCTGCTGGGCTTCCGCTGCCGCGATGACGTGCGGGAGGTGCGGGTGCTGCTCGATGAGCTCGGCATCGACACCCATGTGGTGGCGCCCTTGGGCGCCAGCCCGGAGGATCTATGCCGCATCCCCCAAGCTGAGGCCAACATCTGCCTCTACCCCGAAATTGCCGATAGCAGCTGCCGCTGGCTGGAGCGGCAATTCGGCATGCCCACGGTGAGCACCGTGCCGATTGGCATCGGCGCCACCGAGACGTTCTGCATCAGGTTGAGCTCCGCCACGACCAGCGTGCTGCGCGATAGCTTGTGCCCCTCCGGCAAGCAGCGCAGCGCCGAGCACGTTGTGATGGCGTTCGCGTCGGCCACGCATGGCCGCCGGCTCGCGCCTAGTACGATGACGCAGCGGGCCGAGCGGACCGAGACGCGCATCAGGTCGTCCACCTCGCACGCCTTGCCCTGGCGGAAGGTGAGATGGACGCCCGGGAAGATTCGGCCCCAATCGGGGAAAGCCACTGCCACCTCCTCTTTCATCTCGCGCGTGTCGAGCTCACCGAGCACCACGATGCGCCCACCGCGCGCCGAGGAGCTCGCCAGGTGATGGGCCTGCTCCTCGAGCAGGAAGAGCGTCTTGTCCGTCCAGCCGAGCACCACCGTGTGGCCGTTGGCGATCACGCGGCGGTAGAGCCGCTGCCACCGGTCGAGCTGCACGCGGCAGCGTTCCACGACCATGCCCAATACGACCAGGTTGAAGACAAAGCCGGTGATCGAGAAACAAATGGCCACGCCCTTGGCTGCGGACGGCGCGCCGGGGTGCAGCGCCATCTGCGTACCCGGATCGAAGAAAAGGCACCACGAGAAGAACAACGACTCCACGAAGGAGACGTGGTCGGCCAAAACATGGCAGTCAAAGCCATCCGCATCCGCCTGGCCGCCACAGCGGCCGGCAT
>CAJWAH010000004.1 GCA_913020095.1 uncultured Synechococcus sp. | reverse complement strand
ACGATTCAGATCAACTGAATCGGAAAGCCCCCTCCTCGGAGGGGGCTTTTTGTTGTGGATAGAGCTCCCTCACGCCACGTTTAACTAGAGCCAGAGAGGTGGACGGAATCCATGCCAGAGGAGGACCCGACGCTTCAATTTGAACTCAATGAAGAAGCCATTGGGCTAATGCTCAAGTCGGTGAGCTTCTATCTCGAGCGTTGGCCCGGCGGGCCGGATCCCAGCGAGCAAGAAGGCTTGATCAAGCTCAAATCTCTTTTTGCTGCAGCTCTGCTGGAATACAACTTCAACCGCTCAGGCGGCGAATTAACTTGATTAGCGGCTCATCGGCAGCACTTGGCACGCGGCAAACAGCTGTTGATGGCGCTGCTGAGCTCAGCTCTGATGGCGAGCTGCACCACCAGCCCAGAGCTTGAGACAACCAAGCAAGGCAACAACAAGCCGGTGGTGCTCACCACCTTCACGGTGCTGGCCGACATGGCCCGCCAGGTGGGCGGAGATCGCCTTCAAGTGCGCTCGATCGTGAAGCCTGGAGCTGAAATCCATGGCTATGAGCCCACCCCCAGCGATCTGGAACAAGCCTCAGGCGCTGATCTGGTGGTGGAGAACGGCCTGGGACTGGAGCTATGGGCCGACCGCTTTCTGCGCGCAGCAGGAGATGTGCCCCGCCTCACCCTCAGCCAGGGAATGGAGCCCCTGTTGATTGAGGGCGATGCCTACGCCGGCAAGCCCAACCCCCATGCCTGGATGTCGCCGCAACGGGCGATGGGCTACGTCGATGGCTTGGTGGAGGGGTTCAGCCAGCTCGATCCTGAGGGTGCTGCGGACTTCCGCCGCAATGGGGCGACCTACAAACAACAGCTGCAGCAACTGGATCAAGAACTGCGCAGCGCCCTTGCTGAGCTGCCTCCAGAGCAACGGTTGCTGGTCAGCTGCGAAGGAGCGTTCTCCTATTTGGCCCACGATTACGGCCTCGAGGAGGCCTATCTCTGGCCTGTCAATGCTGAAAGCCAAGTCACCCCAAGACGCATGGCACAGCTGATCACCACCATCAAGCAACGCCAAGTGCCGGCGATTTTTTGTGAAAGCACCGTCAGCGATAAGGCCCAACGGGAAGTCGCCAAGGCCTCAGGCGCCCGCTTTGGCGGTACGTTCTATGTGGATTCCCTTTCGGGCAGCGACGGCCCGGCCGCCAGCTTGCTTGATCTGCAACGCCACAACGTCAATCTGATCCGGCGCGGACTCGGCAGCGAAGGAGGTGAGCGCTGATGCGCATCGAAGCCGATCAGGTCTGCGTTGATTACAACGGCCGCGTTGCCCTTTATGACGCCAGCCTGCATCTCCCCGCTGGCAGCATCTGCGGCCTTGTGGGGATGAACGGGGCTGGTAAGTCGACCCTGTTCAAAGCACTCACCGGTTTTGTGCGGCCATCCCGCGGCCGCATCCGCATCAATGGGCAGCGCGTGGCCCAAGCCCAGCGAGAGCAGGCGGTGGCCTATGTGCCGCAAAGCGAAAGCATCGACTGCGGCTTCCCCGTCTCGGTGTGGGATGTGGTGATGATGGGCCGCTATGGCGCCATGAACCTGCTGCGCATCCCGCGCCAATCCGATCGCGTCGCCGTGCGCGATGCCCTCGAGCGGGTGGAGCTGCTGGAGTTACGCCATCGGCCGATCGGCTCCCTCTCCGGCGGCCAGCGCAAGCGCGCCTTTTTGGCCAGGGCCATCGCCCAAAGGGCCTCGGTGCTGTTGCTTGATGAACCCTTCAACGGGGTGGATGTGCGCACCGAAAAGCTGATGGCTGAGCTGTTCCTGCAGCTACGCCGCGATGGGCGCACGATTTTGATCTCCACCCACGACCTCAGCCATGTGCGCGACTTCTGCGATCTGGTGGTTCTGATCAACAAGACCGTGCTCGCCTACGGCGAGACATCCGAGGTGTTCACGCCGGAGAACCTGGCACTCACCTTTGGCGGCATGCCTCCCAACCTGCTGACGGGGCCCAGTTCAGCTGAGGAACCCGAGCCATGATCACCTGGCTGCTGGAGCCCTTAAGCCACGACTTCATGGTCAGGGCCCTGTTGGTCAGCGCTCTGGTTGGCGGGGTCTGCGGCCTGCTGTCTTGTTACATGACCCTCAAAGGCTGGGCCTTGATGGGGGATGCCGTCTCCCATGCGGTGCTGCCTGGGGTGGTGTTGGCCTATGCCCTGGGGTTGCCGTTCTCGCTGGGGGCTTTTGTGTTTGGTGTTGGCTCGGTAACGGCGATCGGTTTTGTCAAACAGAAATCCAGGGTGAAAGAAGACACCGTGATTGGACTGGTGTTCACCGGATTTTTTGCCTTGGGCTTGGTGCTGGTCTCCAAGACCCGCAGCAACATCGACCTCACCCACATCCTGTTTGGCAATGTGCTCGGCATCTCCCAGGCCGACATCCAGCAAACCCTGCTGATCTCGGCGCTGGTGGTGGCTGTGCTGCTGCTACTGCGCCGCGACCTGTTGCTGTTCTGTTTTGATCCCACCCACGCGCGCTCGATCGGGATCAACACCGGGCTGTTGCACTACGTGCTGCTCTCGGTGCTGTCGCTGGCAGCGGTGGCGGGCTTGCAAAGCGTGGGAATCATCCTGGTGGTGGCGATGCTGGTGACCCCTGGCGCCACGGCCTACCTGCTCACCGACCGCTTTGATCGCATGACCCTGCTGGCCATCACCAGCAGCGTGCTCGCCAGCCTGCTGGGGGTGATCATCAGCTACTGGAGCGATAGCTCCACCGCCGGCTGCATCGTTCTGGTGCAAACCGGCTTGTTCTTGTTGGCTTTCCTGTTCGCACCGCGTCACGGCATCTTTCGCCAACACCCAGAAATTGGCGCCTGAGGCCAGGCGTCACCCCGCAAACGTATGGGCTGGCAAGCCAGCCACACCCACCTCAGCCACAAACAAGCCTCCAGCTAAGGGTTGCTGCTCCAGTTGATCGGGAGCGAGCTGGTGACGGGCCGTGGTGATGAACAACTGATCGAGATTCGCTCCGCCAAAGCAGCAGGAGGTGACTTTGCTGCAGGGCATCTCCACGCTGGCCAGCTGCTCACCACTAGCTGGATCCCAACGGGTGACCGCCGAACCGTCGTGCAGGGCAATCCAGAGCATGCCCTCAGCATCGATGGTCATGCCGTCAGGCACACAGTTCCAGGCTGCCGGGATCTCCACACACACCGTGCCCTCATCAAGGGGATCGCCCTGCTCATCCAAGGCGAATCGCAACACCTGCAGCGTTGGGGAATCAATGAAATACAGCCAGCGCCGATCAGCGCTCCAAGCCAACCCATTGGAGATGGTCACGCCAGAACGCATGAGGCGTGATTGCAGGTTGGTGTCCAAACGCCAAAGCGCTGCAGCACCGGTGGCGAACTCGTAGTGCATCGTTCCGGCCCAAAGCCGGCCCCAGGGGTCGCACTTGCCGTCATTGAAGCGGTTATCGAGGCAGTGGGCCTCGGGGTGGTGCAGCAGTGAGCGCTTACCACTGGTGGGCTCCACCCGCAAAAAACCGTCTGCTGTCGCCGCCAGGAGATCGCCACTGGCTGTGGGCACCACACAGCCGACATGGCACCCCACATCGATGAAGCTGTTGTGGCCACTGTGGGGATCAAAGAGTCCGATTCGCGAAGACTCGATATCCACCCACAGCAACTGGGAGCGCTCGGCCCACCAGTGGGGACCCTCACCCAAATGGGCTCCAGCCGGCAGAACACAGTGCGCCTGAAGCGGGCGGACAACGGAGACATCCATGAGCGAAGCCCGCTGGATCTCATTCCATTGTGTCCAGCCTTGGACAAGCCCTTGGAGGCTCTCCAGAAGGATTCAGGAAACAAACAAACCCATGACGCGCTCTGGCCCGTACGCTCGGTGCAGTTTCAGCTGGCCATGGGCAGCAGTTTCGGCCATCTCTTCCGCATCAGCACGTTTGGGGAATCCCACGGCGGCGGTGTTGGCGTGATCGTCGATGGGTGTCCTCCGCGCTTAGCCATCGACATCGAGGCGGTCCAAGCCGAACTGGACCGGCGTAAGCCTGGTCAAAGCAAGATCACGACCCCGCGCAAAGAGGATGACCGCGTTGAAGCGCTCAGCGGTCTGCTCGATGGGGTCAGCCTCGGCACCCCGATTGCCATGGTGGTGCGCAACAAAGACCAGCGACCTGGCGATTACAAGGAAATGCAGGTGGCCTTTCGGCCCTCCCACGCCGATGCCACCTACCAAAGCAAGTACGGCATCCAGGCCCGCAGCGGCGGCGGCAGGGCTTCAGCGCGTGAAACCATCGGCCGCGTGGCCGCTGGAGCCATTGCCAAGCAAATGCTCCAGCAGCTGCATGGCACCGAAGTGCTGGCCTGGGTGAAACGCATCCACACCCTGGAAGCCACCATCGATCCAGCCGTGCCCACGCTGGAGGCGGTGGAGTCCAACATCGTGCGCTGCCCTGATGCCGCCATGGCAGAGCAAATGATCGAGCGCATTGAGTCCATCGGGCGTGATGGCGACTCCTGCGGCGGGGTCATCGAATGCGTGGTGCGCCGGCCACCCACGGGGCTGGGAATGCCGGTCTTCGACAAGTTGGAGGCCGATCTCGCCAAGGCCGTGATGTCACTGCCGGCCACCAAAGGCTTTGAGATTGGTTCGGGCTTTGCTGGCACCACCCTGCTGGGAAGCCAGCACAACGATGCATTCCTGCCCACCAGCGACGGCAGCTTGCACACCGCCACCAACAATTCCGGTGGGATCCAAGGCGGAATCAGTAATGGGGAGCCGATCGTGCTGCGGGTGGCTTTCAAGCCAACCGCCACGATCCGCAAAGAACAACAAACAATCAACGCCAGTGGCGAGGCCACAACACTGGCAGCGAAAGGACGCCACGATCCCTGCGTGCTGCCCAGGGCCGTGCCCATGGTGGAAGCCATGGTGGCCCTGGTGCTCGCTGATCACGCTCTACGCCAACGCGGCCAGTGCGGTTGAGCTGAACTGGTTCAGCTAAGGGTTGCGGTTGCGCTGCCCACTCCATTGCTGGAGGTTGCGGCGCCAGAACCCAACTTGCTGGCTGCTTTGGCCATCCGCTTGGCAACCGAACCGGTGGAACGCTTGGCCTTCGCAGGCGATGCGGCCCGTGCGGTCTTGCGAGCCGCCGGCTTAGCGGCGGCCTTGCGGGTCACCTTGGTGGTGGTTGCCTTTTTGGCTGTTGTCTTTTTGGCGGCTGCCTTTTTAGGAGCTGCCTTTTTAGGAGCTGCTTTCTTGGCAACAGCTCGGCGGGTGGTTGTGGTTTTGGCCTTCACATTGCCGGTCTTGGCCGGACGGGTGCGATGGCTCAACACCATGGCCCATTCCTCATCGCTGAGGTTGTTGGGCTTGCTGCCGTGCTGATTGGCCAACTTGGCGGCCTTTTCGATATCAACAACAAGGTTTTTCCACGATGTGGCGAAACGCTTGTCGCTTTGAGACTTCGCGGCGGACTCCACAAGAGTCTCAACCACTCCTGAGGGGGTCACCTTCTTACGGCGACGATTGAAGATCTCTTTCTGGAGCTGAGCGATCAGAGAGAGAGCCTTGTCGCTGAGCTTGACTTTGAGCTCTGCCATGGCTCGCAGATATAGGTCATTCCCAGATGTAACACCTGAGACTCAGATCTACAACGTCTCCTGATTGGTGGTGATGCCGCGCAAGTACGGCTCAAGCTGCTCGGCATGCCCCGCATGCAGCCGGTCTTGTTGATCAAACAGCGTGGATCCCAGAGCCACGGCTTCCACCCCAGATGCAAACCAGGCACTGAGATCTGCAGGGCGAAGCCCACCGGCAGCAATACAAAACGGCAGTGGTGCCATCGGCCCGCGAAGCTGACGCCAATAAGAGGGTCCCAGGCTGGCCGCGGGAAACAATTTCACCGCTCCGCGAGCGCCCGCGCGATGCACCTCAGTTGGACTGAACACCCCGGGCACCAGGGTTAACTCCAACGCATCGGCTTGCTCCCACATCAGCGGGCAGCTGATCGGCGACATCGCAAAGCGCAAACCCTGCGCGTGGGCGACCACTAACTGCTCTGCCCAACGCACGCCGGCTACGCCAAAACGCAGTTCAGGCCATTGGTTTGGCAGGGTCTGCAGCAGCTCTAACCACCAAGGCTCCTGGCTCCAAGCCAGTTCGACGTGATGAAAGCCAGCGGCGGCAACAGCATCAATCTGACGCTGCGCTTGCGCTGGCGAGCCTGGTCGCAACACCGCGAGCAAGGGCGATTGCCGCAGTGAATCACACAGGCCAGAGGGGTCGCCGCGGCGCACCCCTGCTTCCATCAGACGTAGTCGGCGACTTTGGCGTCGCGGCTGATCAGCAGCTCTTGAAGCTGCTCAGCATCAACGGTTTCCATCTCAACCAGCATCTCTGCCAGTTCATCAAGAAGAGCACGGTTGTCGCTCAGCACCTGCACGGCACGGGTGTAAGCAGCATCCACCAAGGTCGACACCTCTTTGTCGATGGTGGCTGCAGTGTCTTCTGAGAAATCACGCTCAGATGCAATGTCGCGCCCGAGGAACATGCCGCCTTGGGAGCGGCCCAAAGCCACAGGCCCGAGCTTGTCGCTCATGCCGAAGCGAGTCACCATCTGGCGCGCCACACGGGCCACCTGCTGGAGGTCATTGGATGCACCGGTGGTGACTTCGTCTTCGCCGTACACCAGCTCTTCGGCAACACGGCCGCCCAAGGCCACCGCCATCTGATTTTGCAGATAGGAGCGGGAGTAAAGACCCGATTCCATGCGCTCTTCACTGGGGGTGAAGAAGGTCAAACCACCAGCCTGACCGCGGGGAATGATGCTGATCTTCTGAACGGGGTCGTAGTCAGGCATCAGGGCACCGACCAAGGCATGACCTGACTCGTGATAAGCCACCAAACGCTTGCGCTTTTCGCTCATCACGCGGTCCTTCTTCTCAGGACCAGCCATGACGCGCTCAATGGCGTCGTTGATCTCATCCATCGAGACCTCGCTGAGCTGACGGCGAGCAGCAAGGATGGCGGCCTCATTCAGCAGATTGGCCAGGTCAGCACCGGTGAAGCCAGGGGTACGCCGGGCCACTTTGTCGAGGTCAACGTCTTTGGCCAGGGTCTTGCCGCGGGCGTGAACGCCAAGGACCTGGAGACGGCCGCTGTAATCAGGGCGATCCACCACCACCTGACGGTCAAAGCGACCAGGACGCATCAGGGCTTGATCCAGCACGTCGGGGCGGTTGGTGGCCGCAACGATGATGATTCCGGTGTTGCCTTCAAAACCATCCATCTCCGTGAGGAGTTGGTTCAAGGTCTGCTCACGCTCGTCGTTGCCGCCGCCAAGGCCGGCGCCGCGTTGGCGACCGACCGCATCAATCTCATCGATAAAGACGATGCAAGGCGCGTTTTTCTTGGCCTGCTCGAACAGATCGCGAACGCGGCTGGCACCCACACCAACAAACATCTCGACGAATTCCGAGCCGGAGATCGAGAAGAAGGGAACGCCAGCTTCACCAGCGACAGCTTTGGCCAGCAGGGTTTTGCCGGTACCAGGAGGGCCCACCAGAAGCACGCCTTTGGGGATCTTGGCGCCGACAGCGGTGAAGCGATCGGGGTTCTTGAGGAAGTCGACAACCTCGGTGAGCTCGAGCTTGGCGCCTTCAATGCCAGCGACATCTTCAAAGGTCACCTGGGTTTGGGGTTCCATCTGAACCCGCGCTTTGCTCTTGCCGAAGCTCATGGCGGGGTTGCCACCACCGCCCTGGGCGCGGCGCAGCAGGAAGAACAATCCACCGAGCAGCAGCAAGGGGAAGAGCAGGCTGCCCAAGGCCGATTGCCACGCCGGCGACTGGCGGCTGGGCTGAACGTCGATGTCGACGTCGTGCTCGCTGAGCAGATTCAGCAGGTTCTTGTCGGGAGCCAGGTTCACCTGGGCGCGCTGGCCATCGCTCTTAACAGCCAGTGCAGTGCCCCGATCAGGAGCAATCAGCACCTTGGAGATTTCGTTGCTCTGAACGGCCTCAACGAAGTCGCTGTAGCGGAGGTTGACCGGTGCGTTGTTGGGTGTGTTGGAGCGCCCGCCGACAAAGGCTGTGCCGAGGGCGATCAACACCACCATCAACAGGACATACAGCCCCGCGTTGCGCCAACTCTTCTTTGCGGCCAAGGCTCAACCCCTCGAGATTACGGAATGTTAACTGCAGTCGCCCGTTAGGCGGCACGCAGCACGTCAACAACGCTGCGGAAGGCAAACCACTCAGGAATGTCCTCGCCACTGCGCAGCATCTTGCGGAACTGAGTACCGCTCAGCTTTTTGACGTGCAAATTGCTGGCTTCGGCGTGCTCAGCGGTCACGTAGCCCTCTTCGTCGGTGTAAACGAGGTTGAGCGAAGGAACGGTTTGCATCCCCAGTTCGGGGGCGTTCTCGCGGGCGAAATCTTGGGCTTGATAGGGGCCGTAGAAGTCATCGCCACTCACCGACGACTTACAGCCAGCCATGTCGCGGCCAATGATGAAGTGGGTGCAGCCGTAGTTCTTGCGGATGATCATGTGCTGCAGCGCTTCCCGCGGGCCAGCCATGTGCATCGAGTAGGGCAGATACGCCCAACGGATGCGGGAATTGTCGACCTCCTCAGCCAGACGCTCATAGGTCTGGAAGCGAACAGCCCCGGGGATGTCATCACCTTGGGTGGGGCCGCAGGTGGGATGGACGAGCACAACGCCGTTCTCACTGACGTTCTCGGCATGCAGAGCGCGGGTGAAGAGCTCGTAGTGGGCGCGGTGAATGGGGTTGCGGCACTGGAAGGCCACCACGTCTTCGCCCGAGGGCAGGCCAGCACGCACTTCAGCTGGCGTCTTGCAGGGGAAGGGGCGCTGGGGGAGCTCCATGCCAACGATGGAACCGCCCAGATAAAAGCGGCCTCGTTCGGTGGCGATCATGCGCACGGCTGGGTGCTCCAAGGAGCTGGTGCCGTAGCAACCGAGAGCCTCACGGGCTTTATCGGGCTCCCACTTGCTCTCCACCGTCATCACGGCGAGGTTGCGGCCTTGATAAGTGAGCAGCAGGCGCTGACCAACGGCAATGTCATCCCGATCGGTGTCCATCACGATCGGCAGGCCAAACAGCAGGCCTGAGGTGGTGCGGTTGCTCTCAACAACCGAGCGGTAGTCCTCCTCGCCCATGAAGCCGCGCAGGGGGGAGAAACCTCCCACCATCAACAGCTCCACATCGCACGCGTTGCGATCACTGCACTCAACGCGGTGATCAACTCCTGCGATGGCCGCATCCCACTGGTCAGCAGGCAAGCGCAGATCCACCAGCGTGCCGCCGTGGGGTGCAATCAGTGCCTGGGGAGCGGTGCTGGTCATCGAGCCGGGGGCGAAATGCGGTGGAATTCTTCCAGATCAACGGCCCCCGGCGGGAGCCATCAGGCCTGCTCGAGGCGGCCGTAGAGCTCACCAGAGACCTGAACGTCAACCACCTCACGGCCACCCATGTCGGAGTCGGAAGGCTGAACGGCGGTGAAGACACCAGCGAATTCGCCGGTCTCGGCATCAACCCGGGTGATGGAGAAGGACATGGTGCCGGTGCCATCGATGTAGCGCTTGACGTTCTCGCTGTTGAGTTCGTCCTCCCCGATGTCCTGAGCGGCCACCAGACCCTGGGCGTAGCCAACACCGGTGGTCAGCGCACGACCTTTGGGATCGAGGAAGTTGCTAGTGCGGTAGCTGGGGGTGCGGTATTCGCCGTTGAAATCGGTGCTGGTGGTGATGGCAGCGCCATCGGCCGTGGCCAGAAGCTGCTTGCTGGAGAAGGTGAAGGGAATCTCCTCACCACCGGGGAGCAGCACGGTGATCGGCTGGAAGTCGATGCCGCCTTTCTCCTTGAACTGCAAACCGCTGTCAGTTACAGCCAGATCGCCATAGACCGAGTCGAGGCTGGAGGTGTAGCGGGTCAGGATCCGGCCTTCCACGAACTGGGCTTCCTGACGCTTGTTGGTGGGCTCACCTTTGACCGCCACGGTGCTGGGGTGGAAGCACATCTCCTGCAAGGAGTACTTGCCACCAGCGGTGAGGCTGATGCTGCCGCGGGCCGACTCCGGCAAGGAGAAACAGTCGTTGGCCAAGCCAGTGTTGTGAATGTCGTCGTAGGTCAGATCGGCGCGATCGATCGATTTGGCGTCACCACTGCAGGCGGTCAGCAGTGCCAGACAGGCCGCCAAACAAAGAGCAACGGTTGTCCGCAGCAGGGAGCGCATGGGCCAGCAGTACATCGTGAGCGCGATCGTACAACTGAAAACCACCGTCCCTCGTAGGATGTCGCGGCTCTCAACATGGTTCGATGTCTGCCCCCCAAAGCGACTGGACGGCGCGCCTCCAACGCTGGTGCACTGAAGGGGCTGAGCTCTGCGAGCAAGCCGGCAACGATCCTGAACAGCTCCTGGCGGTGCTGAGGCAGCTCGAACAGCTTCACCGCGACCTGCAGGACGGCTCGTTCCGCAACAGCCTGCCCTCCGATCGCCACCAGCTCTACAAGTTGCTACAGGCCATGGAGCAAAACGGCGGCTGGCCTTACATCCCCCGGCTTCAGCTCAAAACGTTCATGGAGCTGCTGGAACCAGGCCATGAGCCCGGCACGCCGGATCAATCAGCACTGGCCGCCTGAGGCAACCTGAGCCTCAGGCGATCCAACAGGCCATGGGCCAAGGCCAACTTGCTGCACGGGCCCATGGCTTCTGGGCTGGCCCCTCGGCTGAGCAGCCATCCCTGATTGGCTGAGGCAGCAAAGCCAACTCCTGGTTGATCAATGGGATTAGCAAACAGCAGATCACAGCCTTTGCGCTGAAATTTGGCCTCGGCTTGGGTGAGCACATCGCCGCTGTGGGCTGCAAAACCCATCAACACCTGATCGGCGGAGCGGCGCTGCACCATCTGCTGCAGCAGATCCGGAACCATTTCCCAACTCGCGGGGCTATGCAGAACCTCCTGCAGCTGCTTTTTGCTGAGCTTGCTGCTTAGGGGCTGCCGCAAACGCTGATCCGCCACAGCGGCCGCCATCACCACCGCTGCAGCCCGGGGCTGATGGCGCTCTAGAAGCTGCTCCAACTCAGCGGCCGTGCCAAACCGCTCGCTGTTCAACCCTTCAAGCAACCCAGGCTCCAGCTGCAGCGAACCGTGCAACAGGCGAACCTGCGCCCCGCGCCAGCGGGCCGCCTGGGCCAGCAGCACCCCCATCAACCCAGTGGATGGATTGCTCAGCACCCGGGCGGGATCGAGGAACTCCTGGGTGGGGCCAGCTGTGACCAGCAGCTCCAGACCCTCGAAATCGCGCTGAACGCCATGCAGCGCCAAGGAGGCAGCCGCCTGCAGCAGCAAGCTCGGCTCCACCATGCGGCCACTGCCGCGCCGGTCACAGGCCAGCAAACCTTCGCTCGCTGGGGGCAACGCCAACAGCGAGTGATCGCGCTGCAATTGCTGCCAATTGCGCTGCACCGCAGGCGATTCCCACATGTCGGTGTTCATCGCTGCCGCCGCGAGCACAGGAACCCGTGTGGCCAGCAGCGTGGAGGCCAGCAGGGTGTCAGCCAGGCCATGCACCAAGCGCGCCAGCGTGCTGGCGCTCAATGGCACCAACAACACCAGATCAGGCCATTCGGCGAGCTCAATGTGGAGCGGCCTGGGCTCGTGATGGCTCCATTGATCAGCGTCGAGATAGCAGCGGTGGCGCGACAGGCTGGCCAACGCCACAGGGCTCACCAAGTCGGCAGCACTGGGCGTGAGCACACAACGCACCTCAGCCCCCTGCTTCACCAGGGCGCTCACCAGCTGCGGCAACTTCACCGCCGCGATGCTGCCGCTTCCTGCCACCAAAATGCGCCGCCCAGCGAGGGGCTCAAGCGGATCGAGAGGAGCGCTGGTCATCAGTCCTCGTCAAAGGGTTCCTGATCAACCAGATGCACATAGGGGCGAACCAGCTCAGGGCGATGGATGGCCAGGGCCCTGAGCAGGTGCCAGTCGCCAAGCCCATCAAAGGGAGAGGCGTAATCGTCGTCCTCCAGGCGCTGGGCGAGGACCGCCACGCTGGCTTCGGTCTGGGCGGCCAGCAGTTCTTCAGTGATCAGGCCGGTTGAGGACATGTTTGGTAGCTTCGAATCAAGTCCCCCAGGGGAATTAGCTCAGCTGGTAGAGCGCTGCGATCGCACCGCAGAGGTCAGGGGTTCGAATCCCCTATTCTCCATCGCCATGATGGCCTGGCCGCTGCTCCTGGCTCCCCTGCCCCTGCTGCAAACCGCGCAGGAGCGGATTGTGTTGCTGGAGGTGGGTCCGCTGCAACCGCTGCCGGCTTGGGCCCGAACCAGTGAGCAATCAACAGAGGATCGCCCGGCCGCCATGCGTGTGGCTTGGACCGAACGCCAGCAAATCGACGGCCCTGGCCGCTGGGCTGTGGCCTATGGAATCGACTGCGAGGGCAGGCGCATCCGCCGCTTGAGCGCTCCGTTGGATCTCAACGCAGGCAGCTTTGCCAAACAAACTGCCATCACTGGTGAAGCGGGTTTTTGGTATCCCGAACGGCCCTTCACGCTGCTGAGCCGCCTATTGCAACGAGCGTGTGCAACCCAGCGATGAGGAGCGGGAGTTTATCCCTCAGCACCTCAATGGGGTACAAAGGGTCACCAACCTCAATGGTGAGCGATGTCGCAGTCCAAGCGTGAACAGGTCGTCAGCCACCTCCGTTACATCCGCCAAGAACTGCGCGAAATGCATCAAGGCGTGATGGATGACGGCCTGCTGCCCGAAAGCGGTGAAGTCCGTGGTGTGATGGCGCAAATGGAAGCGCTGCTCGAACTGCTGGAAGGCAAAGGCAGCCGCAAGGCCAAAGAAGTCAAATCCTGAGCTGGCACCACCTGTAGTGGTTGAGGCAACCACAAGAACCAGATGTTGTGTATAAAGGGCCCGGCGGAGCACCGGGCCAGGTGATGGGGATCCCAGGCTCGCTTCGCCAGATCTTCCAATTACCCGAGCACGACCAAATAGCGGGCTCCCACCTGCTTGACCCAGCGGGTGACCTCTTCGGTTAGGGCGCGACCAGCCAGACCGATGCAGCCTGCCGTGCCATCCAGGCTGACGTCCTCATGGATGCCGAAATGGCCCCGGGTCGTGCCAAATAGAGGGTCAACAGGAATAAACCAACTGCGGCCGATCTCATAGAGATCACCGGAATGCAACTTGATCGGAGATCCCACGCTGTAGGCGCCCGGAGGCAGTGGCGCGTGGTTGCCCGGCCTCCAGAACCGATCCAGGCGCTCAGTTTCAGGGCGCCCAGTCACCGTCGTCCAGCGGCGCAGGGGCTGCTCACCACGCCAGAGGGTGAGATCCCAAAGACGATTGCCGCGGCGATCGCGCTGCGCGGTTGGAGCCAACTCAAGCCAGGGCTCCTCGGTTTCAGCAACGTGCTTGGCAAACACAGTGGGCAGCGCTGGATCCGGCAGCTCTTGCGGTTCCCCCAAAAAGAACGGAAGCATGGGTCACGTTCGAGGTGGCGCCGAGCTTCGCGGATTTCCGCTCACCAGCGGAAAACAACAGGACAGCGCGCAAACCGAATCCCACGCGACTCAAGCGATGCAAGCGACGCGACTCAACCGGCTCAGCGGGCAGCTGCTCAGCCGCCTCAGCCAATGGGCCGAGAACCCATGGCGCCGCTTCTCGCTGCTGCTGCTGGTGCTGTTGGCCGGCTTCAGTGCCGGGGTCAGCATCGGCTCGGTCGCCGGTGTGCTGATGGTGATCGACCCGGTCGGAGCCCTGGTGGTGGTGGCCGCCTCAGAACTCGCCATCAAGGCACGACGGCCCCTGCTCAAGCGCGGCGGCGACAAACTGCCGCTGGGCCTGTTGGACATGGCCCGCATGGGAATCGTTTATGGCCTGCTGCTCGAAGGCGTCAAATCGAGCATTTAATCCCTACGTCGCGGCCGAAATTGAACAGCGTTCATACCTTGTGGAAGTTGATCGCTACCAGGGCCGATGACTGCCACCCGTGAGCGTTTCTTTCTTGAACTCGAGCCTCCGATGGAGGAGCTGCGCGGCAAGCCCCATGTGGTGATCGTCGGTGGTGGATTTGCCGGCATCAAGGCCTGCAAGGCCTTTAAAGGCGCTGATGTGCGCGTCACGCTGATCGACAAGCGCAACTTCAACCTGTTCCAACCGCTGCTCTATCAAGTGGCGACTGGCCTGGTCTCCCGCGGCGATGTGGCCACCCCATTGCGCCAATTGGTGGGGGCCCAGCGCAATGTGCAGGTGCTGCTTGGTGAGGTCAGCGAGATCCAAACCGAGGCCAAGCAGGTCATCTTCAATGGCAAGGCCATGGCCTATGACCACCTGATCCTGGCCACCGGATCAGGCAGCAGCTTCTTTGGCCATGACGACTGGCGCGGCATTGCCCCGCCGATGAAGATCCTCGAGCACGCCGAAGAGATTCGCCGCCGGCTGCTAATGGCCCTGGAGCAAGCCGAGCAAACCCCCAACGGCGACGAGCGCGCGTTTCTACAAACGGTTGTGGTGGTTGGCGGCGGTCCCACCGGCTGCGAAATGGCCGGCGCCATCAACGAGCTGATGCGGCGCTCGATGGCCAAGGACTTCAACCAACTCGACCCAGGGGCCACACGGATCATGGTGGTGGACCCCGGCGATCGGCTGCTCAAGGCCATGCCGGAAGCCTGCTCAGCAGCTGCCGCCAAACAATTGCAAGACATGGGTGTGGAGCTCTGCTTCCACAGCCGGGTTCAGTCGATCGTGCCCGGTGAAGTGCTGATCACCACGCCTGAGGGTGAGCGCACGATCAAGGCGGCCAACGTGTTCTGGACCGCTGGTGTGCGCGCCTCCCATCTCGGCAAAAAGCTGGCCGAAGCCACCGGCTGTGAGGTGGACCGCGGCGGGCGGGTGCTGGTGGAGCCTGATTTCTCCATCCCCAATCACCCTGAAATCCGCGTGGTGGGCGATCTCTGCAGCTACAAGCACACCGCCGATGGCAAACCCTTGCCGGGCATGGCCGGTCCAGCGGTGCAGATGGGCGGCTGGGTTGCCAAAGACATTCGCGCCCAGCTGGAGGGCCGCAGCCACAAATCCTTTGCCTGGTTTGATTTCGGCAGCATGGCGGTGTTGGGTCGCCTCGGCGCCGTGGCCGACCTGCGCGGGATCAAGCTGGCGGGCCTCCCGGCCTGGGGGCTGTGGGCCGTGGCCCACCTGGCCTTCATGCCCGATGAAGAGAATCGCCTGTCACTGCTGGTGAAATGGCTCTGGGCCATCCTCACCAGGCAACGGGGATCGCTGTTGCTGACCGGGATGCCCAGCCAGCACGTGGGGCTGGAAGGGGGTTCAGCGCCCTTCCCCATGGGCCTGCACAGCGAGCCATCGATTGCCGAAATGGACGGAACCATGGAGAAGGCCATGGAGAACTTCCGCGACCTGGAAAACCCCGCCGAGCCGGCCTCAGCTCAATCCAGCAGCTGAGCTGGCGGGCTCACTGGCTGCCATCAGATAAAGCAGGGCCATGCGCACCGGAATCCCGTTGCGCACCTGCTCTTCCACCAGCGAACGGCTGGGGTCATCGAGCAGCTCTCCGCTGAGCTCAACGCCGCGATTCACTGGTCCGGGATGCAGCACAGGCACCGGCTTGCCGCAGCGCTCCAGCCGGCGGTGGCTGAGTCCGTAGCGCTGGTGGTAGGCCTCCAGGCTGGTGATCAACTGCTCCTTCATGCGCTCCTGCTGCAAGCGCAGGGTCATCACCGCATCAGCACCCTCGAGGGCACGATCGAGATCACGTTCAATGCGCAAACTGCCGCGCTGCGCAACCAGATCCTGCGCCTGACCGGGCGGGGGCGCGTGGGTGAACTGGGCAAAGGCATCGGGCAACAGGCTCGCTGGGCCACAGAGCACCACATCCACACCACAGGCGGTGAGCGACCACAGGTTGGAGCGGGCGACACGGGAATGCAGCACGTCGCCAACAATCACAATCCGCTTGCCGGCTAGCGCCTCAAGCGTGGGGGTTTCCGGGTTGAAATGGCGCGCCAGGGTGAAGAGATCCAGCAGGGCTTGGCTGGGGTGGCTATGCAAGCCATCACCGGCATTGAGCACGGCTGTGCGGCAGCCAGCCGCCTCAAGATCTCTGGCCAACTCAGCCGGCACGCCAGCGCAACGGTGGCGCACCACCAACACATCGGCCCCCATGGCCACATAGGTGCGGGCGGTATCGAGCAGGCTTTCGCCTTTGGCTAAAGCGCTGCTGGCTGGCGAAAAGCTCTGCACATCAGCCGACAAGCGCCGCGCCGCCAACTCAAAACTGCTGCGTGTGCGCGTGCTGGGCTCAAAAAACAGCGTTGTCACCAACCGGCCCTGCAGAGCAGGCAAACGCCGGGGGCCACTCATGGGCAAGGCCCGAAAGCGATTGGCGAGTTCCAGCACGGTGGCGTAGTCCTCCTGGCTGAAGGCAGCCAGGTCGAGCACATGGCGGTAGCTCCAGCGGCTCAGGGGAGGACGGGCGATCACCTCCAAAGTAAGGGTTCAATCTGATCTGGGCTGCAGCGGCACCACCGGTTTGCTGAGACTCGGATGTCCCGCCAACATCCAGCGCCAGGGCAGATCCAGCCCCTGCTTGATGCCAACTCGGGCGCTCTCAACCAACACACCGGGTGGCCCTGACGCTTCGCTCAGCCACAAGCCGGTGTCTTCCGCCACCGGTTGAGCGTTGTGGCTCAGATCAATCCCGAATCGGCGCGCCAACAATCCAGGGCCTGCCGCGATCCGCGGCGGCTCTGTGGGCAACGCGATGGCGCGCAGCAACACCCCATTGGCCCAGTCATCGCGGTCTGTGACCACATTCACGCAGTGGTGGATGCCATAGGTGAGATAGACGTACCAATGGCCCGGCGGGCCAAACAAGGTGGCATTGCGTTTGGTGCGGCTGCGGAAGCCATGGCAAGCGGGCTCCGCTTGGGAATAGGCCTCCGTTTCCACCACCACCCCCCACAGCAGGCTGCCGCCTGTTTGGCGTTTGACCAAGCGGCAGCCGATCAGCTCAGGGCCCACCACCTCCGCGGGGCGCGCAAAAAAGCTGGAAGAAAGAGCTCGCACCAGGCCAGAAGCCGCCAGACTGGTCTTACACCCATTCGGCGCACCAGCCCATGACCCTGGCCCAGCTGCTGATTCCCTTGGCCATCCTGTTCAGCGTGTCGCTGGTGTTCTTCGGCATGAGCGGTGGCTACTACGACACCGACGCCTACGACGGCAACGGCACCGCCCACTAAGCCATGACCACAACCGAAGCGATCCGGCTGCAGCTGCGCAGCTGGCCTGAGGTGGAGGCCTATTTAGACCGCTGCAAAGGGGTGATCGTGCCCCTCGGCTCCACCGAGCAGCACGGGCCAACCGGAGCCATTGGCACCGATGCCCTCACCGCTGAAGCGGTGGCGCTGGAAGTGGGTCGCCGCAGTGGAGTTCTGGTGACTCCGGCTCAAGCCTTTGGCATGGCTGAGCACCACCTCGGCTTTGCCGGCACCGTGAGCCTGCAGCCCAGCACGCTGCTGGCGGTGCTGCGGGATGTGGTGCTCTCCCTCGCCACCCATGGCTTTGAACGGGTCTTTGTGATCAATGGCCATGGCGGCAACATCGCCACCGGGCGGGCCGCCTTTGCCGAGGCCTATGGCGAGGCGCGCCGGCGCCAACTCCCCGTGGCCCCCAAGCTCCAATGCCGCATGGCCAATTGGTTCATGGCTGGCCCGGTGATGCAGGAAGCCCGCAGCCTCTACGGAAACCGCGAGGGGCATCACGCCACCCCCAGCGAAATCGCCCTCACCCTGCATTTGGAGCCAAGCCTGCAAGATCTGCAGCGGCCCCTGCCTGAGCCAGCACCCGCTGGCCCCATCCACGGCCCCGATGATTTCCGCCGGCGCCACCCCGATGGCCGTATGGGGTCTGACCCCTATCTGGCCAAGGCCGATCACGGCGAACGCTTCTTGGACCTGGCTGCCACGGCGCTCTGCAAGGATCTGGAGCAGTTTCTGGCCAGCGACGCCCCATGAGCCACATCTCCGCCGACGACGTGCGCAAGGTGGCCCAACTGGCGCGGCTTGATCTGCCAGAGGACAGCATCGCCACCTTCACGCCGCAGCTCGAGCGCATTCTTGAGTTTGTGGCTCAGCTCGAAGCCATCGACACCGAGGGCTTGCCGCCCACAACCCGAGCAGTGGAAGTGGTCAATGTCACCCGCGAAGACGGGGTTGAACCCACACCGGTGCGCGAAGAGCTGCTCAACCAAGCCCCTCAGCGGGAAGGTGATTTCTTCCGGGTGCCGCGAATCCTGAACAGCTGAGTCAGCGGGGGCCGACGCTGGTGCGGTGCAGCAGACCAATCACGCGCCGGCGGTTCTGAAAACCAGGCACAAAGTGGGCGACCCAACGCAGTTTGGAGCGCGTGCGGCTGTGGCTGCGGATGCCAAGCAACACGTCGTAGAAGAAGTTGCCGCAGTCGTGCAGGGTCTCGAAGATCCCTAACCGCTGAGGTGAACCCTTGCGATCCAGCAGAGGCTTGGTGGCCTGGTACGCCGCTTGGTATTGGAACCAGGGAATGGAGGGCCAGAGGTGGTGAACCAGGTGGTAGTTCTGCCCCATGATCAGCAGATTCATGGTGTTGCCCGGATACACGCGGGCATTGGTCCAGCGGTTGCGTGAATCAAACGGCCGGTGGGGCAAATAATCGAAGAACAAGCCCAAGGTGACGCCCACCAACAGGGCCGGGGCAAACCAACAGTTGAAGATGAACGGCAGGAAGCCACCACGGGCTGCCCCCACGATGATCAGCACAAAGATGGTGCGGGCCAACGCCCATTCAAAGAGCTCATAACGGCGCCAGAGCCGGCGCTGGAAGAAGAAATACTCGTGATAGAAGAAGCGCGGGGCAATCAACCACAGCGGTCCAAAGGTGGAGACGATGTGGTCGGGATCGTGCTTGGGGTCGTTGACGTGGGCGTGGTGCTGCAGGTGCACCCGCGTGAACACCGGGTAACTGAAGCCCAGCAGCAGCGCAGCGCCATGGCCCATCACCGCATTCCAAAAGCGGTTGGGATGGGCGGCGTTATGGCAGGCATCGTGAATCACGGTGCCCTCGAGGTGCAGGGCCAAAAAGCCAATCAGCACCAGCAAGGGCAAGGGCCACTGGCCCACAAACCAGCCCCAAATGGTGAGCGCCGCCAGGGCATAACCACCCAGGAACAGGCCAACGGTGGGGTTGAGCGCCGCTGGCGGTTCAACGAAATGGCGGGGCACCGAGCTCACAGCGAGGCGCTCAGCCGCTCCTGATGCCAGAGGCGAGGTCCGGACAGGGGTTGCCGTCACTGCTGCCGAACCTCCTGACCTAAGAACCGCGTCAGCCTAGGGAAAAGCCCTGATCAGAGGTTGGTCTTGCTCAGCAACGCCGGCAGCAAACTCTGGGTGGCGGGGCGGTTGGCCGCCGCCATGCAGCTGTCCTTGAGCAGGTTGATCACCGCAGGCGGCTCGAAATTGTTGGCCACCCAGCGGGCCTCCAGCTCAAACAAACGCTGCTCAGGTGGGTAGGCCGAGAGGATGTACATCTTTTCCTGCTGCGGCGTGTCCTCGAGCATTTCGCGCTGAATGCCCTTCAAGCCCATGGAGAGAGGGCTGGCATTGCGGCACACCTGCATCACGTGGACCGACTCGTGGGCCAGGGTGTTCCAGTAGTTGGCTGATCGGTCCGGCATGGTGTTGGTGCACATCAACACCTTGTTCTGCCGCGGGTCGTAGAGGCCCTCAAGACCGGCAGGGCAGTTGTCGCGGTACTCCACCGGAACACCTTGCAGGGCCAACACCTGCTCGAGCTCTTGCACCTGCCCCCAGCGCGCCGGAACGGGCGCAGCGCTGATCTGAGGGCCCCACTGGTGGAAGGCTTCCCGCGCTGTGCCTTGGGCCACCGGAACGGCCGAAGCCAGGGCACCAACCACTGCAATCGATACCGCCAGAGCCCGAAACACCATGGCTGGGTCTTACGAGTCCCAACCATGGACACGATGGGAGCTGGGTCAGGCCCAGTTCCAATTGATTGCGGAAGTGCCCACCGGGGGACTTGAACCCCCACGACCGAGGCCACTGGTACCTAAAACCAGCGCGTCTACCAATTCCGCCAGGTGGGCAGACGACAACTGTAGGCAGCGCTTGAATGTGGCCAGTCATGACAGGGTCTGTGCTGGCCGTTCTGATCGGATCCCTCGCCCTTGTCGCCGGGCTGCTGCTGATGCTGCTGCCCCTGGTGGCGAGCGAGCTGGCCAGGCCACGCGACAGCTTTTGGGCTGCTGTGGTGTTGCTTCTGGGCCTGGTGCTGGTGACGGCATCCGACAGGCTCACCGGCGCTCCGATGCTGGGTGTGCTCTGCGGTGGCTTGTTAATCGGCCGTCTGGGATCAGAAGTTGGGCAGCAGCGCTGGGGGGCTCTTGAGCCGGCCCAGCAGCAGCGCTTCAGCGAAACCAGCTATTGGACGCAGCAACTGGAGCAGTTGCGTGGTGCCGCGGCCAAGCTCCTAGCTGCTGGCGGAATCATTGCGAGCTGGCTGCAAGAACGGCTCAAGAAACCCGAAGTCAGCAAGCGCTGGGTGCGCGCTGATGCCACTGGCGAAGCCACGCCCACCGAAACCGAGCCCACCACCACAGACCCCAGCGCCGATGCGGGAAGCAGCGAGGAAGCTGCCGAGATCAGCGCCGAAGTCGTTCCCGAGCCTGAAGCAGAGCCAGAACCCGAACCCGAGCTGGAGCCAGAGCCTGCGGACGAGCCAGCCGCCGAGCTCACGGTGGAGGTTGAGGCCACCAGCGAGGTTGATCCTGAGGCGGAAGCAGAACCAGAACTCACAGCCGAGCCCGAACCCGAGATCGAGATCGAAGCCAACGCAGAGGCAGACACTGAGCCGGAAACCATCGCTGCCAGCTCAGAAGAGGAGCCCAACAGCGATGAGCTGCCCACCGTGGAGGCCGAAGTGTTGGATCCAGCGCCCCAGGTTGAGCAACCGGTTGCCGCTGTGATTCAGTCGCTTGA
>CAJWAH010000003.1 GCA_913020095.1 uncultured Synechococcus sp. | reverse complement strand
ATGGCGTGATGTCGCCGTTGTTGGTGGCGGTCCAGCAGCACTGTGCATAGCGGCGGCCCTGGCAAAGCAGCAGCTCGAGGTCACCTTGGTGGCCCCAAACGATCCAGCTGCTCCATGGCCCAACACCTACGGCATCTGGGGTGAAGAGGTTGATGCTCTTGGTCTCAGCGCGCTGCTGGAGCACCGCTGGAGCAACACCGTCAGCTATTTCGGCTCGGGCGATGGTGACGAGCAGGGCCAGGTGTGCCATGGCCGTGATTACGGACTCTTTGATAAGCAGGCTTTACAGCAGCACTGGCTTGATGGCCTCAGCGCTGGAGGCGTTCAGCACTGCAATGACCTGGTGCAGGCCGTTGAGCATGGCTCTGATGGCGCCACGCTGACAACGGCCTCAGGCGACAACCTGCAGGCGCGGCTGGTGGTGGATGCCAGTGGCCATGACCCTGCCCTGGTGAGGCGGCCCAACGATGGCCCTGTGGCTGGGCAGGCTGCCTACGGCGTGGTGGGTCGCTTTAGCCGTCCGCCGGTGGATCCCGATCAGTTTGTGCTGATGGACTACCGCTGTGATCACCTCAGCCCTGAGCAGCGTCAGCAGGCGCCCACCTTTCTCTACGCCATGGATCTGGGCCAAGGGCGCTTTTTTGTCGAGGAGACCTCTCTCGCGGCGGCTCCAGCTCTGTCATTTGTGTCGCTGCAACAACGGCTGGAGCAGCGTCTGGCCCATCGCGGCATTGCGATTGAGGCGGTGGAGCATGTGGAGCATTGCCTGTTCCCGATGAACCCGGCTTTGCCGGATCGCCATCAGCCCGTGGTTGGCTTTGGAGGGGCCGCCTCGATGGTGCATCCGGCCTCGGGCTACATGATTGGCAGCCTGTTGCGGCGCGGCCCCCAGTTGGCGGCCGATTTGGCGGCAGCCATGGCCTCCGGGCAGCAGGGTTTGGCGTTGGCTCAAGTGGGTTGGCAGAGCCTCTGGCCGGCCGAACTCCGCCGCCGCCATGGCCTCTATCGCTTTGGCCTGGAGAAGTTGATGCGTTTCAACGAAGCCCAGCTGCGGGCCTTTTTTGCCACGTTCTTCGCGCTGCCCAATGCCCAGTGGTTTGGCTTTCTCGCCAACACCTTGGAAACGCCTCAATTGCTGCAGACGATGCTGCAGCTGTTTGGTGCGGCACCCAACGCTGTGCGTTGGGGCTTGATGGAGCCCCGCGGCCGGGAGCTCAATTTGATGACGCGGATGCTGCGCTGGTAGCGGTGGCTCCACTGCAGCTGCTGCCTTGCCCTGCGGTGCAGCCGTAGCAGTGGTTGCCAGTGATGATCTCGCGGCCGCCCAGATCGTTTAAGCCAACGCTGGCCAGATTCAGCGGCAACGGCAGCTCCAGCATCTGGTTGAAGTCACAGTCGAACAGCTCCCCTTGCGGGCTCACCGACAACGTGCTGCGGCACATCAGTCCTGAGACGCTGCAGGGGTTGTAGGCCTGGCGCAGCCGTTGCAAATACGTGGTGGTGCGCTGTTGCTCCTCGAGCTCCAGCAAAAACCTGGCAATCGGCATGTTGTTGAGTCCGATTAGGTGGTTAAACGTCACCCCCAGCTCGGCCAGGGTTTTGCGCCAGCGGATCTCGTCGCAGGGGGTGAGCTGTTGCAGCTCTTCTCCTGCGGGGTTGCTCATCAAGGTGAGTTCAAGGCCGCTGCCGTCTTGGCCGTAGCCGAGGCGATTGAGTAAACGCATGGCCTCGAGCGAGTCTTGCCAGGTGCCATCACCCCGTTGTGCGTCGGTGCTGAGCTCCTCTGGTGCCGGCAGGCTGGCCACGATCTCCACCTGTTGCTCCGCCAAGAAGGGGGCGAGATCGGCCAGGGCTGGCAGGAGCAACACCGTCAGATTGCAGCGGTCGATCACCCGGCAGCCCAGGGAGCGGGCATGGCGCACCAGTTGGCGGAAGCTTTGATGCAGCTCCGGGGCACCACCGGTGAGATCCACCAGCTCCGGCTTGAGCCGTTCGATGGCATCCAGGCACTGCTGCACCACTGCCTCAGGCATCTGCGTGTGGGCCTGATCCGGACCGGCATCCACATGGCAGTGGCTGCAGCGCATGTTGCACAGCCGGCCCAAGTTGAGTTGCAACACCTGCAGGCCGCTTTGGCGCTGGAGCTTGACGTGAAAGCTGTCCTCAGCTGGCAGGTTGGATTGCAGCAGCTCGCGCTGCTGTTGGGCGCTTAAGGAAGCCAATCGCTTGGTTCGATGGTCGGGAAGAGGGAATCCTCCTGCTCGAGGGCGCCAAGCCAGCGCTCAAAGTCAGCGCTGTCGTGGTTGGGCTGCTGTAGGGCATCAAGCAAGCGCCAGAAGCGCCCGAGGTGCCGGTGGATGCGCTCGCGCGCCAGTTCAGTTGTGGTGCCTGCCCGCAGGATGAAGCTCCAGTCCGACGACTGCGCCAGCAACAGCTCCCGCGCGGCTTGCTTGAGCAGGCGTTGGTGCTTGGGGTTGCGCTTGGCTTGATTGGCGCCTGTGGCCTCCACCATGGCCAGGCAGGCCCGGTGCCAATCAGGCACCACCCAAGCGTTGCTCGATGAGAGCCAGTAGGAGTGATAGCCGCCTTGTCCCCAGCTCGATGGGGAGGGGCGGCAAACCTGCAACTGCGGTTGTTGGCTGAGGGTTTGCCGCAGGGTGGTGAAGCTCAAGCCCTGGGCTTGGCCTTGGGCGAACACCTGCTCCAAAAAGCGGGGGCCTTCGAACCACCAATGGCCAAAGAGTTCCGCATCGAAGGGGGCCACCACCATGGGCGGTTGATCCATCACCGAACCGAGTTCGCTGAGTTGTTGGATGCGCGCCTGCACGTAGCTCTGGGCGTGGCCGGCGGCTGTGCGCTCGGCGGCTGCCGGGTCGTAAGGAAGCTTGGCCTCCAGCGGGCAATCGCCACCACTGACGCGCCGCAGCTTGAGGCCTAAAGGGCGGCTGCTGGGGATACCAGCGGCTTGCAATTCGCTTTCTTCGAGATCCCAGCCAATGTCGCGGTGGAACTCCCGGTAGCTGGGGTCACCCGGGTAGCCATCACTGGCTGACCACACCGGCAAGGTGGCTTCGCTATCTCGTCCAAAGAAGGCCACAGCACCCGGCGAGCAGATCGGCGCATACACCCCGTAGCGGGGACGGGGCAGGGCATGCAGCAAGCCGTGGGCATCGAGAATGGCGTAGCGCAAGCCGGCTTTGGTGAGCTGCTGATCGAGGCCTTCGAAATAGGCACATTCGGGGAGCCAAATGCCGCGGGGTGCTTCGCCAATTAAGCGTTCGTGCTCGCGCACCGCGGTGCGCAGCTGACCTTGAACCGCGGCGGCGGGATCTCGCAGCAGCGGCAGGTAGCCATGGGTGGCGCAGCAGGTCAGCAGATCGAGAACGCCTTGGCGCTGCAATTGAATGAAGTGCTTGAGCACCTCACCGCCGCAACGGCGGAAGGCCTGGCGTTGCCGCTCAAGGTGCTGGCTGAGGTCGGCCGCGGCTGCTTGCTCGTCTGAGCTGCTGCGCTCGAGCAGATCAATGCGTTGCTGTAGCCAGGGCTCGTAGCGCTGCTGCAGCACTGGATCCACCAGCAGCGAGAGCAGGGTGGGCGAGAGGCTCATCGTCAGCCGAGGCTGAGCGCCCTGCTGCAGCGAGCGCTGCAGCATCTCAATTAACGGGAGATAGCTTTCAGTGAGGGCCTGGAAAAACCAATCCTCTTCCAGCGAGCCCGGGTGGCGGCTGCGGACGTAAGGCAGATGGCCGTGAAGCACAAATGCCAGCGCGCCGGCGACCATGAAACGCTGTCAACTGCTGCACTGTACGGCGATTTTCTTGAACAAAGGCCGTGAGGCTTAGAATGGAGCTAACCCGAAATCAATCCGCATAAGACGTATGGCGCGCGACCCGGGCCGGGTGTTGATTTTCGACACCACCCTCAGGGATGGGGAGCAGTCGCCTGGGGCCAGCCTGAATCTGGATGAAAAGCTGGCCATTGCTCAGCAACTGGCCCGCCTGCGCGTCGACATCATCGAGGCGGGTTTCCCCTTCGCCAGTCCTGGTGACTTTGATGCGGTGCAAACCATCGCCCGCCAGGTTGGCCGCCCCGATGGCCCGGTGATTTGTGGCTTGGCTCGCGCCACGCGCGGCGACATCAAAGCTTGCGCCGATGCGGTGGCACCGGCTGCCAACCAGCGCATCCATACCTTTCTGGCCACCAGCGACATTCACCTCGAGCACAAGTTGCGTAAGAGCCGCGCTGAGGTGTTGCAGATCGTTCCGGAGATGGTGGCCTACGCCCGCTCCTTGGTGGACGACGTGGAGTTTTCCTGTGAGGACGCCGGGCGCAGCGATCCCGAATTCATGTACCAGGTGATCGAAGCGGCGATTGCGGCTGGTGCCACCACGATCAACATTCCCGACACGGTGGGCTACGCCACACCCGCTGAATTTGGTGCCTTGATTTCTGGCATTGATGCCCATGTGCCCAACATCGGCCAAGCGGTGATCTCCGTGCATGGCCACAACGACTTGGGCCTGGCCGTGGCCAACTTCCTCGAGGCCGTCAAAAATGGCGCCCGCCAGCTGGAGTGCACCATCAATGGCATCGGTGAGCGCGCCGGCAATGCCTCGCTGGAAGAGCTGGTGATGGCGCTGCATGTGCGCCGTAGCTACTTCAACGGCTACCTGGGCCGAGCGGAAGACAGCAGCGAGCCCCTAACAGGCATCCAAACCGAGGAGATTTACAAAACCTCCCGCCTGGTCTCCAACCTCACCGGCATGGCGGTGCAGCCCAACAAAGCCATCGTGGGCGCCAACGCCTTTGCCCATGAATCCGGCATCCACCAAGACGGTGTGCTGAAGAACCGCCTCACCTACGAAATCATTGATGCCCGCACCATCGGCTTGAGCGATAACCGCATCAGCCTGGGCAAGCTCAGCGGCCGTAGTGCTGTGCGCGCTCGCCTGGAAGAGCTGGGCTACCAGCTGGAAGGAGAGGACCTCAACGACGCCTTCGCGCGCTTCAAAGAACTCGCTGATCGCAAGCGGGAGATCACCGATCGCGACCTCGAGGCCATCGTTCGGCAGAACGCCCAGCAGATCGAGTCCTATTACCAGCTGGCTGGTGTTCAAGTGAGCTGTGGTCGGGATCTGCGCGCCACAGCCACGGTCACCCTGCGCACCAGCGATGGTGAGGAGTGCTCCCAAGCTGCCATCGGCACAGGGCCAGTTGATGCGGTCTGCCAGGCCCTCAATGGCTTGGTTCAGGTGCCCAATGAACTGGTGGAATTCAGCGTGAAATCCGTCACCGAAGGCATCGATGCCATGGGCGAGGTGACGATTCGCCTGCGCCAGGACGGCCGTTTGTATTCCGGCCATGCGGCTGACACCGATGTGGTGGTGGCCGCTGCACAGGCCTTTGTGAACGCCCTCAACCGCCTGGTGAGCGGCCAGAAACACAGCCCGCTGCATCCCCAACGCGCTCCCCTGCCGGCCCCAGCGCTATGACCGCTCGTCGCGCGCCTCTGTGGTCGCTGCTGCTGCAGCTGACGGTGCTGTTGCTGGTGGCCTTGGTGGTGCTGATCCCCTTGCTTTGGCTGCTGAGCACCTCATTGAAGGGGCCAGCGGAAGACATCTTCCAAGCGCCGCCGAGCCTGTTTCCCGCTCAGCCCAGCCTGCAGGCCTATGGAACCTTGTTCAGCCAGAGCCCGATGGGCCGCTATTTGCTGAACAGCACGGTGGTGAGTGTGTTCAGCGTGGTGGCCAACCTGCTGTTTTGCTCCTTGGCGGCCTTCCCCCTGGCGCGGATGCGCTTCCGCGGCCGCGGCATCGTTCTGGCCTTGGTGGTGGCCACGATCTTGATTCCGTTTCAGGTGGTGATGATCCCGCTCTACCTGCTGATGGTTCAGCTGGGTCTGCGCAATTCGTTGATGGCGCTGATCCTGCCCAATGCCGCCACAGCCTTTGGCATCTACCTGTTGCGCCAGAGCTTTCTGGGGGTTCCCAAAGAGCTGGAGGAGGCGGCCCGCATGGATGGCTGCACTGCGTTGGGTGAGTGGTGGAACGTGTTGATTCCAGCGGCGCGAGCTGATCTGATCACCCTGGCGATGTTTGTGTTCATCGGCACCTGGAGTGACTTCCTCTGGCCCCTGGTGATTCTTGATGACCCTGGGCTTTACACCTTGCCGTTGGGCCTGCAGCAGCTCTCCAGCTCGTTTTCGTTGGATTGGCGTTTGGTGGCAGCCGGTTCGGTGGTGTCGATTGTTCCGGTGTTGGCTCTGTTTGTGTTCCTGCAGCGGTTCATCCTGCCCAGCGCCAGTGGCGATGCGGTGAAGGGTTGATCGCTTAAGCGCTAAACGCTTTGCGGGCCGGAATCGGGTAGGGAATGCGGCGGTGCCGCATGCGGCGCCACACCTTCACAAACGCCCGCACCACCAATTCAATTTCGCCTGTTCCCAGGCCGCTGTCATCGAGCTGGCCGTCATGGCGGCGGGAGTGAATGATGCGCCGCACCCCATCGCAGGCTTGCGCTTCATCGGTTTCTGGTGGCATCGCCCGCAGTGCGGCCTCGCAGCCATCGGCCAGCATCATCACGGCGCTTTCCTTGGATTGCGGCTTGGGGCCGCGGTAGCGGAAGGGGCGATCGCTGGCGTTGGGGTTTTGCTCCTTTGCCCTGTGCCAGAAGTAGCCCATCCGCAACGTGCCTTGGTGTTCCGGGATGAAGTCCGCCACCGGCTGGGGCAAGCCATAGCGGCGCGCCATCTTGATCCCCTCATCGACATGGGCTTGCAGGATTTCAGCGCTGCGCCAGGGGTCATCGAGATGGTCATGGGGGTTGTCCCCACCCTGTTGATTCTCAATGAACCACTGGGGGGCATGGAGTTTGCCCACGTCGTGATACAGCGCTCCGGTGCGCACCAGATCCACATCGCCGCCGATGGCACGCACGCCTTCCTCGGCCAGGCCGCAGATCATCAAGGTGTGCTCAAAGGTGCCCGGCGCTTCCGAGGAGAGCTTGCGCAACAGCGGGCGCTGCAGATCGCAGAGCTCCAGCAAACGGGACCGCGTGATCATTCCGAAGAGCCGCTCCACGGTGGGGGAGATCAACAGCGCCAGCAGCAGCAGGCCCCCCATCAAGATTCCTTCGCTCAGCAGCTCGCCCCCCACTGAGCCACCCATCAGCTGGATCAAGGCGGCTTCCACCAGCAGGGCGGCCACAGTGAGCAGCACGGCGTTTTGCAGCATTTCTGCCCGCGAGCGTTGCCGGCCTGCCAGCAGCACGCCCACCACGGCAACGGCTGCGGCCAACAACAGGCGCGCTGTGCCCACGCTGTTGAGCGGAATCGGCCACAGCAGGGTGGCCAGCGACAGCCAGGCCAGGCCACTGGCGGCGCCCAGCCCTTCCGCCAACAGCAGGCTGGGGGGAACCAGCACGGCTAGGGCGCTAACGGAGGCGCCAAACCAGAGCTTGCAGCCTTGAACCACCGCCAAGGTGCCAAGCAGCAGCAGCGCCTGGGGGATCTCCAGATCCGTGCGCCAACGCCGGCAGATCAGCAGCATCAGGCCCGCCGCGAGGCTCGCTTCAATCCAGCGCACCAGGAACAGGCCTGTCGCCGGACGCCGGCTGATCAAGCCAAAGGCATCCAGCACGTCGTAGGCCCGCTGACTGATCACCTCGCCTTTGACGGTGATCACCTCGCCGGCTTTGACCTCGATTTTGGGAACGCCGTTTTGCTGAATCAGGTCATTCAGCAACACCTGGGTGAGGCTGTTGTCGGTGCGCAGGTTGGTGCTCCCCTGCAAGGAGCGGGTGATCAGCTTGGCGCCGAGGCTGCGGCCCGGTTCAGCCAAGTCATCCAATTGCAGCTTGGCGGCCCGCTGCAGTTGAGTTTCAGCCAGGGTGCTGACCACGCCTTGGGTGAGCATCCGCTGTTGGGCTTGCTCGACGGCTAGCTGCCACTGCTGCAGCTCTTGAGGGGTTTGCGTGAGCAGGAAAGCTTCATCCTCTGCCGTGATCGCGATCGGGGTGAGGCGCATCTCCCCGGCGGTTCGCGAGTTGAGCAACTCGGCCAGCATGCGCTTGAGCCGGCGCTCCAATGTGGCGGTGGCGTTTTGATCAGTGATCTGAACTTGGATCCGCGGGCCCAGTTGCGAACGGCGCTGGTCCAGCGCTTCGCTATCCACCACCGAGGCATCCTGCGGGGCGCGAATTTCAAATGGAGCTGGCAGGCCCGGCCGCAGCGACGGCTGCACCAACCAAGGCCAGGCGGAAATCAAGCCCACACCAAGGCAGGCCAGTAAGACCACCAACCCATCGCGCAGGGTCCAGCGCACCGCCATCCGGCTGGGCCGCTCGTGGCGAAGCCACCGCCTCCAGGCCTGCCCAAGGCGCAGCCGAAAGCTCCAGATCCAACGCGAGAGGGCGGAGAGCACAGCACGGCTGAGGTCAGACTGACGCTAGCTCCCATCTCCGGAATGCCAGCCCAACGTCTTGATGGCCGTCAGTTGGCGGCTGAGCTTGAGGAGGTGATGGCCGCGGCAATCGCATCGGGGTTGCCCCGCGCCGGCCGTCCGCCTGGCTTGGCGGTGCTGCGTGTTGGCGACGACCCGGCCAGTGGCGTGTATGTGGCCAATAAAGAGAAAGCCTGCGCCCGTGTGGGCTTGGTGAGCCATGGCGCCCATCTCGATGCCGCCACGCCCCAGGCTGAGATTGAGGCCAAGTTGCGGCAGTTGAACCAAGACCCCGCCGTCGATGGAATCCTCGTGCAGTTGCCGGTGCCCGATGGCTTGGATGATCGCTCGCTGCTGCTGGAGCTGGATCCAGCCAAGGACGCCGATGGTCTGCATCCACTCAACCTCGGGCGTTTGTTGCGGGGAGAGCCCGGTCCGCGCAGCTGCACGCCAGCTGGTGTGATGGCCCTGCTGCGCAGCAACGGCATTGACCCTGCTGGCAAACGGGCCGTGGTGATTGGCCGCAGCATCTTGGTGGGTCAGCCCATGGCGCTGATGCTGCAGGCCGCCAATGCCACAGTCACGGTGGTGCATTCGCGAACGGCTGATCTGGCGGCCCACACCCGTGAAGCCGAGATTTTGGTTGTGGCGGCCGGCAAGCCCTTGATGATTGGCGCTGAGCATGTGCGCCCGGGTGCCGCGGTGGTGGATGTGGGGATTCACCGCAAGCCGGAAGGGGGCTTGTGCGGGGATGTGCGGGCTGCCGAGGTGGAGCCCATCGCCTCAGCCCTATCGCCTGTTCCCGGCGGGGTGGGGCCAATGACAGTGACGATGCTGCTGCTTAATACGGTGCGGGCTTGGAGCCAGCGCTTTGGCCTGCCGGATCCAGCCCCTGGCTATTGAGGGTGCTGCGGGCTTAAGGTTTCCTTTAGATCCTTCCGCTTGTGGGGTGCCGCCATGGCTCAACCCCGGTTTTCATCCTCCTCAGGGTTGTCGGCCGATGACCTGAGTCAGCTGAGCGGGTTGGATTTGCTGCGATTGCTGGATGTTGAGCATGGCGCTGCCGGCTGGAAGCGGCCTGAGCAGGCCGAATTTGCCTCGGTCACCTTGGTGGTGGAACTCCCTTTGGCGTTGTTCGCTCTGTTGCAGCAGGTGCTGGGTGGCCCGCCGTTGAGAGACAATCCCTGCAGCTGAGGCGATCTGCCGGTTCATGACTGCTGTGGTGGCCAACGGCTTTGATTTCTCTCAGTACCTCGAGGCTGGCCGCCTCAAGGTGGAAGCAGCGCTTGATGCTGCGCTTGGCCCTGAGCGGCCGGAATCCCTGCGGGAAGCCATGCGCTACTCCCTGTTGGCTGGCGGTAAGCGCCTGCGGCCCATCCTCTGTCTCGCCAGCTGTGAGCTGGCCGGTGGCGATGCCTCGCTGGCTTTGCCCACCGCCACGGCGCTGGAGATGATCCACACCATGTCGCTGATCCATGACGATCTGCCGGCCATGGACAACGACGATCTGCGCCGCGGCCGGCCCACCAACCACAAGGTGTATGGCGATGCCACAGCGATCTTGGCTGGCGATGCCTTGCTGACCCGCGCCTTTGAGATGGTGGCGTTGCGCAGCCCTGGGGTTCCTGCTGAGCGCCTACTGAAGGTGATCGGCGAGTTGTCGTTAGCCGCTGGCGCCCCCGGTCTGGTGGGCGGTCAAATCGTTGATTTGGCCAGCGAAGGGGTGGAGGTGGATCTCGACACCCTCGAATACATCCACTTGCACAAAACGGGAGCTTTGTTGCAGGCCTCGGTCTTGAGCGGAGCGCTGATTGCCGGGGCGGATGACAAGTTGCTGGAGGCTCTGCGCACCTACTCCAGGGCGATTGGTCTGGCCTTCCAGATCATCGACGACATCCTTGATGTCACCGCCAGCAGCGATGTGCTGGGCAAGACCGCAGGCAAAGATCTCACGGCTGATAAGACCACCTACCCCAAACTGCTGGGGCTCGAGGAATCCAAGGCCCGGGCTGAGTCGCTGGTTAAGGAGGCCTGTGGGGTGCTGAAACCCTGGAGCGAGAAGGCCCAGCCGCTGCTGGCCTTGGCGGGATACATCACCTCCCGCGATCGATGAGTCAGCCGTTTGTGCAGCTGCTCGATAACGGCCCCTTGGCTTGGGGCCTGGCCGCCTGTGGCTTGGCGCAGCTCTCCAAGCTGTTGATTGAGTTGGTGGTGCATCGCCGCTGGCGCCCGGCGGTATTGATCGAAACCGGCGGCATGCCGTCATCCCATTCCGCCCTGGTGGGCGGAACGGCCGCTTGCATTGGCCTGGAGCAGGGATTTGATGCGCCTTTGTTTGCCTTGGCCGCGGCGGTGGCGTTTGTGGTGATGTACGACGCCAGTGGGGTGCGCCGCGCTGCCGGTCGCACGGCTGAGCGGGTCAATGCCCTGCCGGAGGCGCAGGGGATGCCGCCGCTGAAGACAACCCTGGGCCATTCGCGCCTGGAGGTGTTGGTGGGCAGCCTGCTGGGCCCATTGATTGGCCTGGTTGGTGATGCCTTTATTGGCAGCCCGGTGCATCTGGCGCAGCAGCTGGGTTGGTTGAGCGGGGTGGCCTGAGCTGGCCGATGCCTCTCCCGAGCTGACCGATGGTCAGCGTGTTGCCCTTGATGGCTTTCAGGATTGGCTAATCGCCTCCGAGGCGGATTGCCCGTTTGTGCTCAGCGGTTATGCCGGCACCGGCAAAACCTTTCTCTCGGCCCGGTTTCTGCAACTGGCCGATGCCGCCCATCTCTGCTGGACCGTGGCAGCACCCACCCATAAAGCCGTTGGGGTGCTGCGTCAGCAGCTCGAGGACCAGGGTCTGCGTCCCACCTGGTATCCCTCCACCATCCACCGTTTGCTGCGCCTCAAGCTCAGCCGCCAGGAGGAGCAGGAACGCTGCGATCCCACCGAGCAGACCGCCACGGCGCTTGAACACCTGGGCTTGGTGCTGGTGGATGAGTCGTCGATGGTGGATAGCCGCTTGCTGGAGATCACCCTGCAATGCGCCCACACCTATGGCACCCGCTTGGTGTTTGTCGGTGATCCGGCCCAGTTGCCGCCGGTGAGTGAGCAGAGCAGCCCGGTGTTTGCGATGAAGCGCTCAGAAGCCCACCACCTCCAAGAGGTGGTGCGCCATGGGGGGCCTGTGCTGCGCCTGGCCACCGGTCTGCGGCAAGGGCAATTGCCCAGCAGTCAACCGCCGCTGCTGCCGCCTGTGGATGACGACAGCGGCCGGGTGGCGGTGGTTAGCCGGGAGGAATGGATCAGCCAGGCCCAAGAAGCCTTGCGGTTGAGCAGCGAGCGGCTCGATCCAGACCACGCCCGTTTGCTGTGCTTCACCAACCGCACCCTGGAGCGTTTGGTGCCGATTGCGCGCCGGGCCCTGCACGGGGAGATGGCCGATCAACTGCCCGTGTTGCCTGGTGAGGTGCTGATCACCCGCTCGGCTGTGATGGCCCCGGCTTGCCAAGAGGGCTTGGCCAATGGAGAAGATGCCGATCTGGTGTTGGGCTCGAACCGTGAATTGTTGGTGCGTGATGTGGCCCCAGATCGCTGTGATTTGGCGGACTTGGGGCTCAAGGCCGCTCCAGTGATTGAAACCCTGCGGGTGGATGTGGAAGCCGGTGAAAGCCAACTGCAGCTGCGTCTGGCGCCGGCCGCAGGCAGCCCAGGGCGGCAACGGCTCGATGCGGCATTGGCTGATCTGCGCAGCCAGGCCAAGCAGGCCGAAGGCAGCCAGCGGCGTCAGCTCTGGCGCCAGTTCTTTTTGCTGCGCGATTCCTTTGCCAGCGTTGGCCCTGCGGCGGTGCTCACCGTGCATCGCAGCCAGGGCAGCAGCTTCACCGATGTGTTTGTGGCCCCCGATGTCTATTGGCCGCAGCAGGAGGAGATTCGCCGCCAGTTGGTTTATGTGGCGGTGAGCCGGGCCCGGCGCCGGGTTTGGTTGGTGGGGCGTGAGGGCCCCGAGGCCATGCGCTCAAGCTGGCAGCAGGGGCTCAGCTGATGGCGGTGAAGCCATCAAGCCCGCTCCAGCCCGACCAGCCCAGATAGAGCGCCAAGGCGACGCTGATTAACCCCAGGATCAAGCTGCTGCGCTGCTCGATGAACTGCTTGCCCTGCTCCAGTAGCGGTTGCACCTGCTGTTTGCGGACCAGCACCAACAGGATGGGAATCAACAGCAGGGTGCTGCTGATCAGGCTGAAGTAGGCGATTAAGCCCAGCTCCAGCAGCTGGCTGTGATGACCTCCCTGCACCAGGGAGGCTCCCTTGGCCAACAGGAACAGGTTGTCGGGGCTTAGGAGAAGCGTCAGTGGTGCGGTAAGCAGCAGCACCGTCAGGGGCAATTGCCCGACTTTCTCCAGCTTGGTGATCCAGCTGCCTTGGAGATCTTTGAAGTCTTTGGGTTTGGGGTCCAGTTCGCGAATGCCCAGGGCTAGCAGCGCTCCGGCGGCAAACAGATCAATTCCCACCTGGTGAATCCCGCCTTTCTCCATCGAGAGGGTGAGCCCCTTGCCCACCGTCACCAGCAGTGCGATGGCAACGCTGTTGGTCACAAACCAGGCGCCGCTGAACAGGCTGGATTTCAGCAGCGGTGTGCTGCCCAGCAGCAGCAGCAGCACCAGGGCGATGTCGAGGGGACTGAGGGCAACGGCAAAGCCGCAGGCCGTGAGTTCGGTGAAGGTGCGCGTCAGTGGCACGGCGCGTTCCAGTGTTTGAGCGCCCGATTCTCGCGCTCAAAGCCCAGCACGCTGTAGGTGCCGGTGCCCAAGATCAGGTGTTTGCCGCCGCAGGCGCCCTGCTCCATCCAGGTGCCGGCCAGGCTGCGCAGGATGTGGCCGTGGGCAAACAGGGCCACATCCCCCTCGATCGTGAGCAGCTGATCGATCAGCCGCTGGCAACGCGCCGTCACCGCAGCGGCATCCTCACCGCCGGGGCAGCCATGGCTCCACACACTCCAATTCGGCACGGTTTGCCGGATCTCTTTGGTGGTGATGCCTTCGTAGTCGCCGTAATCCCACTCGCGCAGGTCTTGGTGCACCTCAGCGCGGTCGCTAAGACCCGCTAGTTCGCAGGTGCGCCGGGCCCGTTGCAGTGGACTCACCCACACCTGCGCAAAGGCTTGACCACGCAGCCTTGGGGCTAAAGCCTTGGCTTCCTCTTCCCCCTCAGGCAGCAGTGGAATGTCGCTAGTGCCGGTGTGGCGGCCATTGCGGCTCCACTCGGTGGCCCCGTGGCGGAGCAGCCAGATGGATTGGCTCGCGGCCATGGGCGGGCTCCGGATGGGAGGTTCTGCTGAACCCTATGGAGCGGATTTTGCTAACGGGTTAACGCCCCGCCTTGAAAGTAGTCAGGCCTGACTTCAAACCAGTCGGCACCGGTGGTAGCGACGCGGCTGCTATCCACCGAATCAACTCGGGCTCCAAGGGGGCCGCCTTCGCACCACACCCGCAGTTCCGTGAGGTGTTGTTCGTTGCCTTCGGCTTGCACCTCCACGCTGCCATCGCTGCAGTTGCGCACCCAGCCAGCGAGGCCCAATTCTTGTGCCCTCCTGCAGCACGCGGCCCGGTAGCCCACACCTTGGACCAGCCCTCGAATGCGCAAGCGCCACCGTTCGGCTGGAAGGCTCAGGGAGCGATTGGGTTGGCCATCACGCCCTAGGCGCTTGGCAACTTGCCGGCGGCGTGCGTCAACCGTTGGGGAATCGAAGGGCATCCACCCCAATGGAGGTGGAGCCAACTTGCGTGCACGGCGGCGTCGGTCCATCCCTCAACCCTAGACCTCACGCCCCACCCCTCCAGCTGCCAAGGTGCTGCCTCCATCGGGCTGTCGCCGAGTTGCCAGCGGTGGAATTCATGGCCGTGCAACACCTCTCCTTGGCGCACCACCAGCCCATCGCGCTGCACCTGGGCGCGGCGATACCCCAGGCTGAGCGCACCGCGGCAGGCCCGATGCGGCAGCAGGCCGGCCATGGTGTGGCTAAGACCATCAGCGTCTACCAACTCCTGCCCCAACAGCAGCAGTCCGCCGCATTCGGCATAAATCGCGCCCCCTGCCGCTCCATGGCGGGCCAGTGAGCCGAGGCTCTGGCGGCATTGGCTGAGCTCCTTGGCATGCAGCTCGGGGTAGCCCCCCGGCAACACCACCGCGCCGCACTGCGCTGGCAAGGGTTGATCCGCCAGTGGTGCCCAAGGCGTCACTTCACAGCCCAGATGCTGCAAGGACTCTTCCAGCTCGGGGTAGCAGAAATGAAAGGCGGCATCCCTGGCCACCGCCACCACAGCACCATGGGGCGCTTGCTGTGGCCCAAGACCCATCAAGGGATGCTCTGTTGCCGCAGCGCCATCACTGGCCAGTTGCGGCCAGAGGCGCTCGAGATCAAGCCATTGCGCCGCCAACTCCGCCCATTGCTGGCTGCGTTTTGGCCAATCGGGCAGGTCCTGGGGTGGCAGCAAGCCCAGATGGCGGCTTGGTAGTTCCAGAGCTGGATGGCGCGGCAATACCCCCAGCAGCGGCATGCCGATCTGCTCGAGCACATCACTCAGCAGCTTTTGGTGCCTGGGCGTGGAAACACCGTTGAGCACAACTCCGGCAATGGTGAGGTTGGGGTCGTGATCGCGAAAGCCCCGCACCAAGGCCGCTAACGATGCGGCCTGACGGCTGGCTTCCACCACCAACAGCACCGGCAAATCAAGGCTGGCGGCTACCGCAGCGCTGCTGCCTTGGGAGCTGGGGCCAACGCCATCGAACAGCCCCATCACCCCCTCCACCAGGGAGAGGGGTTGCTGTTGGCTCCACCAGCGAAAGCTGCGGTGCACCCACTGTTCACCGCAAAGCAGTAGATCGAGATTGCGGCAGCGAACCCCACTGACGCGACTGAGCAATTGGGGGTCGAGATAGTCCGGGCCAACCTTGAAGCTCTGCAGCCCCTGCCCGCGCTGGGCCGCAACAGCGGCCAGCAGCAACGACACCAGGGTCTTGCCGCTCCCGCTGCAGGGGGCGGCGATCAGAAGCGTCAAGCCTGGGCTGAATCAGCGCGGCAGCAGTCTGGATGCCAGCGGGACGCAGGCGGCAAGCAGCGGGTTGGTGCTGTCGTGGCCACCGCGCAGGGTGCGGGAGACCTCCCGTTGGGCGGACTCAATGGTGGAGGTCACCACCTGCTCCACCAACTCCATCCGGGCCATGCCGCCGGCTTCTAGGCGCATGCAACCGCCGGTTTCACCGCAGAGGATCACGCACAGCGGCGCACGGTGCTCGGGCCTGCAGACCAAGCGCAAGCCCACGATGCTGCCGGGATGGGTGCTGGGATCACCCACCGGGACAGGCATCTGGCGGACTTGCACGGCAACTCCATCGGGCCGGCGGAAGCTGGCGCTGATGCCATCGCCGTCGCAATGGTTGCTCGACTCCAGGCTCCAGCCCAGGCGGTTGGCAATCCAGGCAGCCATCAACAGGCCTTGCACGGGCTGATGACCTTGCACATCGATGTCGAGTTGCACCACATGGGCCAAGGCGTCGCGCCGGCCTGGGTGGTCAAACACCATGGCCAGGTTTTCCCGCCAGCTCGAGAGGCGATACCAGTTCAGATCGCTGATGGCCTGGCCGGCTGCGGCGCGCTGGCTGAGCACATCAAGGGCGCGGGCTGGGGTGCCAATGGCCGTGTCGATAATCAGCCGCCGCGGCGCCTGCGTGATGCCTTCAAACAGATCCGGTGCCTCATCCAGGGTGCCGTTCCACCACACCCAGCAGGGCAGTTCAGCGGGAATCAGCGGATTCACCATGCCAAGCCCACGCTGGAGGGCCTCCATGCCGCCGCGCATCACCACAACATCACCGCAGACCGATGAGGCTGGCCCGTCTTCAGGCAGAGGGCAGTAGGCAGCTACCAGGGTTTCCAGATGCTGATGGCCATCGAGGCTGGGGGCCAAGGTGATCAGCCGCCTGGGTTGGTGCAGGCTGATCGCCGGATCCACGTGCTGGCCGCGGAGATCCTCGCTGGCCTGATCCCCCGGCAGTTGCCCCAATTGCCAGGCCAGCTCTGGGGCCAGTGGCGAGGTGGAGAGCGGAAGCCCGCAAGTGGGAACGGCTTGGCGCGCCGCCTGCAGCAGCTCCTCACGTTCCAGGCCTGTGATGGGGCCATCGAGGCGGCCGAGCCGCACCAGGTGTTGCTCGATCCACGACGGCTGCCACACCAACAGGCTGAAGGTGGCGGCGCCACTGGAGGTGGAGTCCTGTTCACCGCCATTCCAGAGACGCCCGAGGTAATCGGAGACGTCCTGGGGTGGGAGTTCCAGCGGTGCCTGAAGAGTGAGCTGAGGAGCCATGGTTCAACGGGGTGGCAGAAACGGACGGGAGAGAGACAGGGGATTGCTCAGGGGCGACGCCACAGCAGGCCATCACGGGCCAACAGGCTGTCGGAGGCGGCCGGGCCCCAGGTGCTGGCTTCGTAGGGGTAAACCGGAAGCTGCCAGGGCTGCTGTTCAATCAGCTCCACCAGCGGCGTGTAGAGGCGCCAGGCGGCCTCCACTTCATCGCTGCGGGTGAACAAGGTGGGATCGCCGAGCATGGCGTCAGCGAGCAGCCGCACATAGCCCTCGTCGGAAGGCTCACCAAAGGACTCGTCGTAGGAAAAGTCCATATCCACTGGCCGGCTGCGCATGCCAGAGCCTGGAGCTTTGACTTCAAAGCGGAAATCAGCCCCTTCGTTGGGTTGGATCCGCAGGATCAATTGATTCGCTCCAGGGGCGCCGCCGCCTGAGGAATCAAACAGGTGCACTGGAGCTTCCTTGAAGGTCAGCACCACCTCACTCATGCGCTTGGGCATGCGCTTGCCGGTGCGCACGTAAAAGGGCACCCCCTGCCAGCGCCAGTTGTCGATGAACAGCTTCATCGCCACGTAGGTCTCCGTGGTGCTGTTGGGATCCACGTTGGGCTCTTGGCGGTAGCCCGCCAGGGGATCACTGCTGTTGCCACCAGGGCCGTATTGGCCGCGCACGCAGCAGTTCCAGGGCTCGGCCTCATCGGCAAGCCGTGCGGCCTGCAGCACCTTGGCCTTCTCATTGCGGATGGCCTCGGGGTCGTAGCGGCCCGGGGTTTCCATGGCCGTGAGGGCCAGCATCTGGGTGAGGTGGTTTTGCACCATGTCCCGCAGGGCACCGGAGGTTTCGTAGTAGCCCGCGCGCTCTTCCACGCCAACGGTTTCCGCTGCTGTGATCTGAACGTTGTCGATGTAATTGCGGTTCCAGATCGGCTCGAAAATGGTGTTGGCAAAGCGCATCACCAGGATGTTTTGAACCGTCTCTTTGCCGAGGTAGTGGTCGATGCGGAAGATCTGGTTTTCCTGCCCGCAGCTTTTGACCACCCGATTGAGTTCCTGGGCACTGGCGTAATCGCGGCCAAAGGGCTTTTCAATCACCACCCGGCTGCGATTGGGATCGGCCAGTAGACCGGCTCCCGCTAAGGCGCGGCAGCCACTGCCGTAGAAGGCGGGGGAAACGGATAAATAGAAGGTGCGGTTGCTGCGGGTGGCGCGCTGGCGGTCGATCTGCTCGAGGCGCTTACCAAGCCGCACCAGGTCGTCGCTTTTCTGCAGATCCACTGGCTCATAGAAGAGGCCGGCAGAAAAGGTTTTCCAGCTCTCAGGATCGTCAGCGATCTTGCTGGCGAGCGCCGCTTCCATCTTTTGGCGGAATTCGTCGTCGCTCCAGGGGCGGCGAGCACAGCCGAGCACAGCAAATTCGCTCGGTAGCCGCCGCTGCCGGAACAAATCAAACAGCGCTGGAATCAGCTTGCGATGGGTGAGGTCGCCGCTAGCGCCAAAGATCACCAGGCACTGCGGTGAAATCACCCGCTCCTGGCGTAGGCCAACGCGGAGCGGGTTGGTCAATGTGGCGGTCATCCCGTGGCCTCAGACAGAGGATTTCCACACGATGAAGGCCACAGGTGAACAGAAGGTGAATGGCCCGTTCTTCTGCAGATTTGACCGCCTGGGCGAAGACCTGATCAGTAGGTCTCGACGTGCCAGCGCTCGGCTTTTTTGAGTTGAGGACGCAGTTCAGCCCAATCCAAGCCCTTGGCGGCGGCGGCGGCGGTCATCGCTTCATCAATGCCGGGCTCCATCCCCCGCAGACCGCACATGTACACGTGGGTTTTGGGGTCTTCGATCATCGCGAAGATCTCATCGGCGTACTCGGTGACGCGGTCTTGGATGTACATCCGGCCGCCCTTGGGATTCTGCTGCTCGCGGCTGATCGCTTTGGTGTAGCGGAAGTTGTCGGGGTACTCGCTCTCGTAACGCAGGAAGTCCTCGTCATAGAGGAGGTTGGCGGTCTTGGGGGCACCCATGAACAGCCAAGCCTTGCCGCGGAACTTCCAGCCGTTGGCTTCGCGCTCTTTGGCTTCAAACATGCGGCGCAGGTAGGTGCGCATTGGGGCGATGCCGGTGCCGGTGGCCAGCATGATCACGTTGGCTTCTTCGTCCTCGGGCAGCAGCATCTCTTTGCCAACGGGGCCAGTGATCTTCACCTTGGCGCCAGGCTCGATGTCGCAGAGGAAGGTGGAGCAGGTGCCGTAGATCTGCTCACCGGCTTCGTTTTTGTACTCGAGCTGACGCACGCACAGCGACACGGTGTTGTCTGCCATGTCATCACCGTGGCGGGTGCTGGCGATGGAATACAGACGCAGCTTGTGGGGCTTGCCCTTGGCGTCTTCGCCGTCGGGAATGATGCCGATGCTCTGGCCTTCCACGTAGTGCAGCTGGGGGTCACCACCTTCGAGGTTGAAGGTGATGTGGTTCACCCGGCCGATGGCGCCATCCTGCAGCAGGGAATAGTTCTCAGTGACCGTGCCCACAAAGGGATTTTTGGGCTTGTAGAGGTTGACCGGCACCTGCGCGTGGGCTGTGGCGGGCTTGCTGGCAGCAGGTGTAGTCACAGGAGCTGGAGTTGGAGGGGTCGTAGGTGTGGCGACGGGCTGGGTCCCATCAATAGGCGTCACCCGAAGGATGCGCGCTCCGCTGCGGCCGATGTTGCGCATGACGGAGTTGAGCTGGTCATAGCTGACCTTCAAGACCTCATTACTGCGTTTGACTCCAGCTCCTGACATGCCGGCCACTTCAATGGCGAACATGCGGGGAGTGCCTGGAGCTGCAGAGACAGGAGGTACGCGCATGGATCTGGGAAAGGCGCCGCGACTATAGGAAGCTTCTGCAAGCTTCCTTCCCGCCGTCAGGGCTAAAACACGTTTAGTGTCACTGATGTTGCAAATGTGACCCTCTGGCGGCCCCAGTCCTTTTGTCTTCGATCCCAGAACAATCCAACGCCTTGGAGCCGATCGAGCAGCAGATCGAGCGGCTGCCGAACGCAACGCGTCGCCTAGCGGCCCAATTGCGGTTGCCGCTCGAGATGGAGGCGGTTTGGGCGGTGTTGACCGATTACGACCGCCTCACCAGCTTCATCCCCAATCTGATTTCCTCCCGGGTGGTGAGCCGTGAAGGCTTGGAAGTGGTGCTCGAGCAAGAGGGGGCCCAGCGTTTTGCTGGATTGCGCTTCACGGCCAAAGTCACGTTGGAGCTGCGCGAGCGTCGCCCTGATGGCATGCTCGACTTCCGCATGGTGAGCGGCGACTTCCGCCGTTTTGAGGGTGCTTGGTTCCTTTGCCCTGACCCTCTCGGTGGCGTTCGGCTGCGCTACGAGGTCTTAATTCAGGCCTGCCGGGGAATGCCCATTGGTCTGATCGAGCAGCGCCTCAAAGAAGACCTCTCGATGAACTTGCGTGCTGTGGCCGCTGAAGCGATGAAGCGCAACAACGCGGCTTCCGTTGAAGCAGAAGCCGCCATTTCCTGATCAACGCCTACCCCTAGGTAGACGTTGGTCTGCAGGTGATGGAATCGCCAATATCTGGATACCCCCAAGGGGATTCGAACCCCTGTCGCCTCCGTGAAAGGGAGGTGTCCTAGGCCTCTAGACGATGGGGGCGAGGCCGTTTGGCAAGAAGCCAACTTAAACCATCGGGTCCTGCCTGGGTCAAGCTAGCTGCTCTGGCCTCTCCAGATCGGAACTGTGAAGTGGAAGCAGGCCCCTTCGCCTGGGTCTGAGACCACCCAAATGCGCCCGCCATGGACTTCCACAATGCGGCGGCAAACCGAGAGGCCAACCCCAAATCCCGAGGTTTGTCCGGCGGTCTGCGGTAACCGCACCCGGTCTTGGAAGATGCGTTGTTGCTCTTCGGTCGGAATGCCTGGACCGGAGTCGCTCACGCTCACCTGCACCCATTGGCTGGTGCGGTGCAGCAGCTTCAAGCTGACCTGGCCGCCATCTGGGGTGAACTTCAGGGCGTTCTCCAGCAGGTTCAAGATCACCTGCCGCATGCGCCGTTGGTCGGCGTACACATCCGGCAGGTCCGATGGCACATCGGTGAGCAGTTCCAAGCGCCGGTTCACCCACAGCTTTTCCAGCTCGAGGATGGCTTCGGCGGCGATGGGAGCTAGCCCCAGCCGTTGTGGGTTGAACAGGGCTTCCCAGCGGGTGCTGCCCACCTCCAGCAAATCGTGGGAGAGCTGCTCGATGTCCTCGAGCCGCCGATCCATCACATCGAAAAAACGATCGGTTTTGATCTGCTCGAGCCGGTAGCTCTGCAGCGCCAGGTTCGCGGCGGTGAGGGGGGTGCGCAGCTCGTGGGCCACCATCCGCAGCAGCCGTTCCTGAACGCCCAAGCGTGAGGTGAGCGTTTCGTTTTCTTGGCGCAACACCAGCAACTGATCCTCCAGCTGCATTTCCCGTTGGCTGGTGCCGCCTGCGCTGTCTGACGGATTGAGGCTGGAACTCAGGCCACTCACCATGCCGAGCTGCTGCCAGCGGGGCAGCCAGTTCTGCAGTTGCCGCTGAATGGCGTTGCCCGCAAAGACCTGCTTCGGGGACGGATCGAGCTTGATCAGCGCCGGTGTGGCCACCAGGCGATGCAGCTCGAGTAGTTCCGGCTGTTTCTGTGGATCAGCGATCGAGAAGCTGATGTTGAAGGTGTGCTTTTGTTCCTCGAGAAAAGACAGCAAAGCCCTGACGTCGGGCCCAGCAAGGTGGTGGGGCCCGGCGACCAAAAGCAGGGAGACCCCCTGCTGATTTTCGTTATCGCCGGTGGGAGGCAATGAAAGCCGTCAATCGGGTCCAGGTTATTGAGGTTTCTTGATTTGCTAAGCAAAAAAGGACAAACCGCAGTAAATGACCCCGCCCGTTGGGTTTGGTTGGCGGCTGGTTTGTTCCTGCTGCTGGGTCTGCTGGTGCAGTTTTGGCGCCTTTGGTCGCTGAGCGCCTCGTATGACCAAGGCATCTTCAACCAGGTGCTCTGGAACAGCGGCCACGGCCGCTGGTTTGCCAGCAGCCTCTCCTCCCAGCTCTCCAGTGCTGTGTTGCATGGGGGGTTGGCGCCTGATCCCAGCTACCAGCGCCTTGGCCAGCACTACACGCCATTGCTGCTGCTCTGGGCACCGCTGGTGCGGTGGTTGGGCTTCGCCGCCTTGCCCTTGGTGCAGGTGGGCCTGATGACGGCGGCCGGGTTGGTGTTGCACCGCCTGGCGCGCGGTCTGCTGCCCGCAGGGCTAGCTGCGGCTGTGGCCTGCAGTTTTTACGGCGCCCAGGCGGTGATTGGCCCCACCTGGTGCAACTTCCACGATCTCTGCCAGCTGCCGCTGCTGGTGTTTTTGCTGCTCTTGGGGCTGCTGGAGCGGCGTTGGTGGTTGCTGCTGTTGGCGGCTTTGTTGATTCCGTTGGTGCGTGAGGACACCGGTGTTGTTCTCTTTGGCATGGCCCTGTGGATGGGCCTGCGGCGCCAGGCCCCCTGGTGGGTGGCTGCGTTGATCGGCCTTTGGGGCGCTGCCTGGTGCGTTGTGGTCACCTCGGTGTTGATGCCCGCGGTGAGCGCTGATGTCAGCAAGCGCTTCATGGTGGAGAACTTTGGTCAGTACACCCCTGGAGCCGAGGAGCTCAGCAGCTTGGAGGTGCTCAAGGGTTTGCTGCTCCAGCCGTGGCGTCTGCTCTGGGAGCTGATCAATCCCCCCGGAAAAACCCTTGGGTATCTGGCGGCGCAGTGGCTGCCGCTGATGTTCGTGCCCGCGCTCAGCCTCGATGCCTGGTTGTTGGTGGCTCTGCCATTGGCGGGATTGCTCTTGGCCCGGGGCAGTAACGATCCGCTGTCGATCAACATCCGCTACGCCCTGTTGGTGGCACCGGGCCTCTTCGCGGGGGCGGTGTTCTGGTGGCAGCAGCGCAGCCAGCTGTTCGCAAGGCGCCGTTTGCGCCGCATTTGGAGCGGGTGTGTGCTGCTCTCGCTGCTGTTGACCTTGGCCAGTAACCCCAACCGCAGCCTCTCGTTTTTAGTGCCCGACAGCTTTGTTCCTT
>CAJWAH010000002.1 GCA_913020095.1 uncultured Synechococcus sp. | reverse complement strand
ACTTCTTCGAGAACTGGTGTCAGGACGAAAACCGCCACGGCGATTTCTTCGATGCCCTGATGAAGGCCCAGCCCAGCTCGGTGCGGGGTCTACAGGCGCGCCTGTGGTGCCGCTTCTTCCTGCTGGCCGTGTTCGCCACCATGTATGTGCGTGATGTGGCCCGCAAAGAGTTCTACGAAGCGCTCGGCCTCGATGCACGCGAGTACGACAAGTACGTGATCGCCAAAACCAACGAAACCTCAGCGCGGGTGTTCCCGGTGGTGCTCAACGTGGATCACCCCAAGTTCTATGAGCGCCTAGAGCGGATTGTTGGCAATAACAACTCCCTCTCCCAAGCCGATGCCAGCGGTGCTCCGGCGCCGGTGAGGCTGCTGCGCAAGCTGCCCTTCTGGGGCGCGAACGCTCTGGAGATGGCCAAGTTGTTCTTTGCTGCCCCCATTCGCAGTGAGAACTACCAGCCCGCGATTCGCTGAGGCTGCTAGTGAGTTTTCTTGATTCGTTCTGGCAGCAGCGCCTTGAGCTGCTGCTGTCAGCTGGTCGCGCTGCCGGCGCTGATCTGGTGGAAGTCTTCCTTGAGCGTGGTGACCGTCTCGGCGTGATGGCCGAGCAGGAGCGGGTGACCAGCGTGTCTCCATCCTTTGTCTCCGGTGCCGGTGTGCGGGTTTTCCGGGGCAAAGACCACGGCTATCGCGATGGCTTTGTCAGCACCAACGACCTTTCGGAAGCTGGTTTGCTGCAGGCCCTTGATCAGGCCCTGGGGATGCTGGGCCTAGAGCGCAATGGCGCTGCTGCTGCTGATTTTCAAGGCTTGCCAGCGCTGAAGGACTACGGCATCAGCAAGCAAAGCTGGCTGGATCAATCCCCTGGTGTGTCGGTGATCGCCGAGCGCTTGCTGGAAGGCACAGCCAGGCTTGAGCAACACGCCCAACATCTGCAGGCGCGACGCGGAAGCTATTCCCGCGATTGGCAGGAGGTGATGGTGGCTGCCAGTGATGGCACCTTCGCCCGCGACTTGCGCCTGCACCAAACCTTGGGGCTGAGTGTGTTGGCTGCCGATGGCGAACATCGCGCCAGCGTCGCTCGCCGGTTTGGCAGCACGGATCATCCCGAGGATTTGCTGGTCTGGGATGCCGACGGCACCGCCCGCGATATTGCTGCCAGCACCGGCACGATGCTCTACGCCGACTATGTCGATGCCGGCACGTACCCCGTGGTGCTCGCCAACAAATTTGGGGGCGTGATCTTCCATGAAGCCTGCGGCCATTTGCTGGAAACCACCCAGCTGGAGCGCGGCACGAGCCCCTTCGCTGGTCGGATTGGAGAGCCCATCGCCCATGAAGCGGTGACGGCCATTGATGAAGGCCTCTCCAACCGTCATTTCGGCAGCATCGCCATGGATGACGAGGGTTTAGAGCCCCAACGCACCACGCTGATCGAGAACGGCGTTTTGAAGGCTTTTCTCTCCGATCGCGCTGGTGAGTGGCGCACCGGTCAACCCCGCACCGGTAGCGGCCGGCGCCAGAGCTATGCCTTCTCTGCTGCTAGTCGGATGCGCAACACCTTCATCGCAGCTGGCCCCCATAGCCCGGCTGAGTTGATCGGCTCGATCGATAACGGCCTCTACTGCAAGGTGATGGGCGGCGGCAGTGTGGGTCCCACCGGTCAGTTCAACTTCTCGGTTGAGGAGGGGTATCTGATTGAAAACGGCGAACTCGGCAAGCCGGTGAAGGGCGCCACCTTGATCGGAGATGCCGAAACGGTGATGCCGCGCATCTCCATGTGCGCCAATGATCTCGACTTGGCCGCTGGCTTCTGCGGCTCGGTCAGCGGCAGCGTGTACGTCACCGTTGGTCAGCCCCACGTCAAAGTCGACTCCATCACGGTGGGGGGACGCTGATGTTGAACACCGATCAACTGCAGGATCAGCTCAGTGCCTTGGCCCAAGCCCATGGCCTCAGTCGCTGGGATATGGGAGCCAGTTGCAGCACGGATTTGTCCGTGCAGGTCGACCGCGGCAAAGCCCATCAACTCAAGGGTGCCCAACGCAGTGCCGTCACCGTGCGGGTGTGGAACAGCGATGGTCGTGTTGGCATCACCAGCTGCTCTGATCTCTCAGCCGATGGCCTGGCGCAAGCTCTCGCCGGTGCTGCTGAGGCCAGTGCCTTTGGCGATTTGCAAGATCCGCCTGATCTCTCGCCTCGTTCCACCGAATCCCTGGAGCCCCTGAAGCGGGAGCCGCAAGCCACGCGCCCGATCCAAGAGATGGTGCAAACGCTGATTTCGGCGGAGCAACGGCTCTTGGACCGCCACCCCAGCATCGGCACCGTTCCCTACAACGGCCTGTCGCAACGGCGGGGTGAACGGGTGTATCTCAACAGCCTTGGCGCGCGCCGCCATGAGGAACGCAGCAGTGCCAGCCTCTACCTGTATGCCCGCGCTGAGGAAGCCGGCCGCAAACCACGCAGCGCTGGTGCGGTTCGTCTTGGCCATGGCACCGATGAACTCGATGTGCAGGGCTGCATCGACGAGGCCGCCGAACTCACCATTTCCCATCTCGACTACGCCCCGATCGACACCGGCACCTACACCTGCGTGTTTAGTCCTGAGGCCTTCCTCGATTTGATGGGGGCCTTCAGCAATCTGTTCAACGCCCGATCAGTTCTCGATGGCCTCAGCCTCTCCAAGCGAGAGTCCCTCGGCGAAACGGTGGCGGTGCCCTTCTTCAGCCTCTGGGATGACGCCCGCCATCCGGCCAATTTGGGCGCCTCAGCTTTTGATGGTGAAGGCACCCCAACGGCCCGTCTGCCCCTGATTGAGGGCGGAGTGCTGCGCCAGTTCCTGCACAGCGAAGGCACCGCCCGCCAGTTTGGCGTGGCCTCCACTGGCCACGCCGGCATGGGTGCGAAGGTGTCGGTGAGTCCGGATTGGTTCGAAATCGGCCCCACACCTGGCGCTGGCTGTGGTGATGCTTCGTTGAATCGCTTCCAAGCCGATGGTGTGGTGTGGATTGATTCCCTCTCAGCTCTCCATGCCGGTGTCAAAGCAAGCCAGGGAGCGTTTTCGCTGCCATTTGATGGCTGGTTGCTCAAAGGTGGTGAACGTCGTTCGATCGAAGCGGCCACCGTGGCTGGCGACATTCGTCAGGTGTTGAAGTCGCTGTTGGCCTTTGAAGGTGAGGCTCAGGTGACCCCTGATGGGCTCTGCCCCCACGTCTGGGTGGAGGGCTTGGCGATCACCGGCGAGGCCTAGTGCGGGTTCTGTTTTGGGGAACGCCGGCCTATGCCGTGCCCACCCTGGAAGCCCTGCATGGGGCAGGTCATCAGATCGTCGGTGTGGTGACCCAACCCGATCGCCGGCGCGGACGCGGCAGCTCTTTGATGCCCTCTCCGGTCAAGGCGCGCTCTTTGGAATTGATTGGAGACGTCCCGGTGCTGACGCCTCAGCGCATTCGCCGTGAGCCTGAGACCCAGGCGCAGTTGGCTGCTTTGCAGGCTGATCTCTCGGTTGTTGTGGCCTTTGGTCAGTTGCTGCCGCCGGAGGTGTTGCAGCAACCTCCCTTGGGGTGTTGGAACGGCCACGGCTCGTTGTTGCCGCGCTGGCGTGGTGCGGGGCCGATTCAGTGGTGCCTGATGGAGGGCGATGCCCAAACCGGTGTCGGCATCATGGCCATGGAGCCTGGCTTGGATACCGGCCCGGTGCTGCTTGAGCGTGCCCTCGATGTCCAGCTGCTGGAGAACGCAGCGGGATTGGCCGAGCGACTGAGCCATCTCACTGCAGAACTGTTTGTGGAGGCGTTGCCGCAGATTGAGGCGGCAGGTCCTGGCCCTGAAGCCGAGCGCCTCAGCCGCTTGGCGGTGACACCGCAAAGCGATGACGGCGTCAGCTTGGCTCGCCTGCTCAGCAAAGACGACTACCGCCTTGATTGGAGTGAGCGCGCCTTGGCGATCCACCGCAAGGTGATGGGGTTGTTCCCTGGGGCCTATTGCAGCTGGCGCGGCAAGCGTTTGAAGCTGCTGGCCACCGAGCCGTTGGTGGCCCGTTTGGCCGATCAGTTGAGCCCGGAGGCAGCGGCCTTAAGCCAGCGCCAGTGGCCGGCTGCTGAACCTGGTTCCATCCTCGAGGCGGTGCGCGGTGTGGGCCTGGTGCTGGCCACCAGCGGCTGCCCGATCCTGCTGCGGCAGGCGCAGCTGGAAGGTAAAGCAGCCAGCAGCGGCGATTCGTTGATTCAGCAGCTCAGCTGAGGCTGTAGTGGCTGCAGCGCTCGCATGGGCCTTCTGGCAGCACGGCGCAACGCAGCAGCGGACTGCGGGCATTGAAGCGGCAGCTGGGATCGCCAATCACCCAGCGATCGTTCCACCAGCGGGAATCGGCTGGTTGCTTCTGCGCTTTCACCATCAAGGCCACACCGCTCAGTTGGTAGCGGCCGCCCCTGAGGCGGTAGCGATGCCGCCGTTGCAGCACCAGATAGCTCAGGCCCTCCACCTCGAGCCAGCGGCCTGGTTGTGGCACGTCTTCGAGCATCAAACGATGCAGCACGTGCTCACTGCCGGCCTGGCGCAGTTCCACGGCCATGCTCATGGCTGAACCTCACCTGTGTCGGGCTGTTGAGCTGAAAATCCCCAGAGGAACAGCACTGCCACCAGCAGGAGCAACGCCCATTCCGGCAATTCCACATCGGGGCGAAACACCCGCACACTGAGTTGAATCCCCACGAGGCCAACGGCTAGATATCCCGCCGCCTCTAAGCGCCGGTAGCGCTGCAGCAAGCGGATGAACAATCCTGAGCTCAAGCGCAGCGCCACGACCCCCACCACCCCACCGGTGATCACTAGGGCGATCCGGTCGCTAACGGCAACCGCTGCCGCCACGCTGTCGAGGGAAAACGCCAAGTCGGTCAGCGCGATGGTGAACGCTGTTGCCGCCAAGGATTTTGCGGCTGCTTCTGCCGGTCCTGGGGACTCTTCGGTTGCGGCGTCATCGTCGTTGGCGGACTGCAAAAAAAAGTGGCTCAAGCAGAGCCAGAGCAGATACACCGCACCGGCACCCATCAACGGACGGAAGTTCAGCACCCACTGAGCCGCCAGGATCAACACCACCCGGAACAGCAAGGCAAACACCAGCCCCAGGTTCAAGGCCCGCTGTTGGGCTGCTGGATCCGGTTGTTTGCGGGCGATTGCCGCCAAAGCAATGGCGTTGTCGGCGGAGAGAACGATCTCAAGCCCGATTAGCACTGGCAGGAGCAGGGCCACTTCCTGCCATGCGTCGGCCGCATGCAGCAGGGGAGTGAGGGCTGAGCTAGTGGACGCTTCCATGGCACCGGTCGTGCCGGCAGCCTAGAAAGCACCGGTTGAGATCGCCTTGATGGGCCGAGACGCCACCCCTACTGCTGCTGGTTTGGTGGAACTTCTCCACGCCGATGCCCAGCGGGTGATCGTGCGGATCACGGCCGGTCAAGGGGCTGCGCTGCAGTCGGCTTTGGGGGAAGGCAGCACCGCCGAAATGGCTGAAGACAGGGCGCGTCAGCGCCTGGCCCAGGCGGTGGCTCAGCCGCCAGCACGAAATCCGGCTCCGGCTCGCGCCACAGCTCCTGCGCCTGCGCCTGTGGCCGCCCCAGCGCCAGTTCCCGACACTGCGCCCCCATCGCCGCCTCCCCAGCCTCAGCTCGAACTTCAGCCCACCCCAGAGCCGCCGCCGCCTGCACCAGCACCGGCTCCAGCGCCAACTGAGCTTGCGGTAATGCCAGAGCCAGTCCATGAGCCACCGGCGGAGCCCGAGGATTGGAGCGAAGAGCTCACGGCTGTGGAGATGGAGCTGCAGCGGCTGGGCTGGCAGCGTGAGCAAGAGGGTGAATTCCTGCAGCGCGCTTTTGGCCATCCCAGCCGCACCCGGCTGGTGAATTACGCCGATGTGGTGGCCTATCTCAAGGCCTTGCGTTGCCTCGAGCCCGGCTGCGCACCAGGTTCAGCGCCGGTGCCCCTGCGCCGGCCCGATTTGCTGCGTTGCAGTGATGAGCTGCTGGGGCAGTTGCAGTGGGGTGCGGCCCAAGGCCGCCAATTGTTGGAAGAGCAGTTTGGGAAAGCCAGCCGCCAGCAGCTCAGCGATGAGCAACTTCTGCATTTCAACCAGCTCCTCGAGGAGCAATTGATTCAGGCGGGCTGAGCCTCAGCAGTAGCGCTTGGCCATGGCTTCACCCACGCTGCTGGGTTGGATCGGCACCCAGCCACTGCCCAATTGACCGATGGCCACTTGGTTGCCGTAGCAATCCAGATTGAAGTTCAAGTCGCTGGAGGCTCTGCCGGTGGCATCAATGCGATGCGCTGAGATCTCGCGCACTGCGTAGTTGGTGCTTTTGAGCTTGGTGTAAAAGTCGCTGCCCGTTTCGGTGCGCATCAAGTACTCGTGGCCTTCAGGAATTCCTTCAGTAGCCACTGGGCGATTCAGCCTGGCTGTCTGCTGGCAGCCCTTGAAACCGGCGATGGCAGCAACGATCAGGCCGCAGGCAAGGGTGATTTGTGCCCCTCGATTCATCGCCTTGCTCATCCGCCCTTGCTTTCTTTTTGCGATGGAGCCAACGCTATGCCAGTCGCTTGCTGGGCGGGCTGCTGTCCCTGCCGCTAAGCAAACGGCACCCCAATCTGATCAAGGCCGGCGGCTAAGTCCATCGGCATTAAGGCGCATTGCCTTTGACCACCGGCAGGGCAAAAGTATGGGCATCGAACACGGAGGCGCCCAATGGACGACACGCCACCTGAGACATCAACCGCAGCACTCTGAGCGAGGCGCCTGCTCCAACAGTCTCCACAAAGCGTGGGCGAGGAGCTGAGTTGACCACCGACTGGATGTCGATTCAGCGCCACTTCTCTGCATCGTTGAGGTGCCCCATAGGAGTCCGCCCGATACACCTGGACCCTTGGCCCCAGGTTCGCCTTTGACCAGACGCTGCCCAATCAGCCATCACGAAAGCCGCTCCTCCCTTGAGGGGCGGCTTTCTGCTAGCAGCCAGTCCGGTGGATTGTTGTACGGCATTGGGTACGGGTATTGCGCGCACAGCGCACTCAGCAGCTTGGCGATGGTGTCGCCATCTCTTGCTGATTAAGCATGACCACCGAAATTCGCAATTGGGCCGTTGTTGCCGCCGCGATGGAAGCGCAAGGCGCTACCCACAGCTTCATGTACAAACGCGCCAAGGCCATTGCTGAAGGCCAGCCTGATCCGATGCCCACGAGCTTCCCTGCCGCACCCTTGAGCATTTCGGCCGCTTAACCCGGTAGCTCAACGTCGAATCCCCTCGCTGAGCGGGGGGATTTTTTGTGATGAGGCCTAGCGAACCAAAAAGTAATTCTCGATGGCCACAGCAGCGTCCTCACCGCACAGCATCCGCACGATGGCAATGGCGAATTCAATCGCTGTGCCAGGTGTTTGCGACAGCACAATGCGCTGTTTCTGATCACTGATCACCCGGGCCTTGGGATCAAAGTTGCTGCCCAACAGCTTGGTGAAATGATCAGCCGGCCAACTCTGCTGCGGTGTACGAATGGCCAACGGATTACCCGTCACCGTCTCCATGGCCTCCAGAACACCCGCTGGTTTGAGCACCAACGCTGGAGCCAGACAAATTCCAGCAACCACTCCGCCCCTGAGGTGCTGACGTAGCAAACGCTCCCGTAATGGGGACGACTCCGCCAGATTCATCGCACCGGGAATCCCACCGGGTACAGCAATGACATCCCAGGGTTGATCGATCACTGACTGAAAAGCAGCATCAACAACCAGGCGCGTTCCTTTCATCAAGGTCACCACCTCTTGATCATCGAGGCTGGCTACAACAACCTGCAGCCCGCCTCGGCGCAGCACGTCAATCAGAGCGATGACCTCAATGTCTTCATTGCCTTGGGCGACGGGTATCAATGCCGTCTGCGTTGGTCCCATCAACAACACGCCAAGGCCTGAGGAGCAATCTGGCAAGGCTCAACTCGTGAAAGAGCAGGTACTGCGATTTGTTGCGGCCTTCTTTTGCGCTGCTGGCTAACAAATCAATAGACGATGGAGTGAAGCCATGAAATTGTTCTTGCTGGCTCTGATGACTGTGGTGCTTGCAGCCTGCAGCGGCGAAAGCCTCTCGCCAGAGCGCAAAGCCTGCCTTGAGAAAGCCAGCACCGAAGCTGAGCGCATTGAATGCAACAAGGAATCAGCGATTGAGGCAGACAAAAAAGCTGATGATGCCGATACCAAGGCAGAAGACGCCAACTAGGGCAGAGATTTAGCGGCCTTCCAGTTGCTTGAGGCGCTGCTGATGGTGCAGCAAATAGCCCTCCCACAGCTCAAGGCCTTCCTCCGTGAGGCTGGGCGATTTCAGCCGCTCGAGGCAGGCCTCAATCTGAGCACGGTGCCACTCAGGACTCTCGGCTTCGGATTTGGCTTTGACCATTGAGCAGCAGATGCTCTTCCTTTCTAGTGACGCTGACACCTCGACTGCTGTTCACACCATGACCAACACAATGCGTTTGTTGCTGATCGGTGGGGCAGGAAGCCTCCTGATGGCTCCGATGCCAGCACTGGCTCAAAAGGAGATCCCCAAGGCGGCAGGGCACGACCAGTGCCCATTGGGCTACGTCAACACCCTGGGGACAACATGCGTGTCACCGGTGTACTACGAAGTGGCTCCAACCCATGGGCAGGCTTGCAAAGCCGGTTGGATGAACATTGGAGCCGGCTACTGCAAAAAGAAAAAAGGGCCCCTCGGAATTTTCTAGACGCTCGCTGCAGCTGGGATAGGGAAAGCCGAACCACAGAGCCCTGAGTGGCCGCGCCATCGTTTGAGCAGCTTTCAACGATGGTGATGACGATCGAGCAATTGCAGCGCCGCTACCACTGGCTCAAATATGAAGCTGATTTCATTGCTGATGCACAGCAAGCCACTGTGATCAGCGAGCAGGCCAATCAGGTGATGGCTGAGATCAAACAACGACTCGCTGCAGGCGATGACAACAGCTGATCAATCAACAACAAAACCAAGGAACAGCTCAACAATCGTGAGCCCGATCAAAAAAGTCGCCGCAAAGAATGAGGCTTCTTGAAAACGTTTACCCAAAATAATGGCCCCCGTCACGCAACACATCTCAATTGCCACTCTGGGCCACTCGACGGCGAAATCAAACACGCTTACGAGTTCTTTGAGTAGCTCAACACTAAAAAATCACCCATCAGGGGAAAGTTTCAAAAGCTACATGTGCACTTAGCAATCGTACAAAACCTCAGCCCTGGTGTGGGCTGGTGACATTCACCATCACCACCCCTGCTGTGATCAACGCCATGCCGAACAGCTGGGTTGAGGTGGGTACTTGCCGGTAGACCAGCAGACCCACCAGCACGATGGCCACAATTCCGATGCCACTCCACAGGGCATAGGTGATGCCTAAGGGAATGGTCTGCACCACCCGCGATAGCAACAGCATCGAGGTGCTGTAGGCCAGCAACACCACAACAGATGGCCATAAGCGGCTGAAACCATCGGAAAGCTTCAGGCATGAGGTGCCAATCACCTCAGCGGCAATCGCCAGGAGCAGCAAAGACCAAGCAGGAAGCATCACAACGTCAGCGCAGCCCTAGGCCTAGCAGCCCTGCAAGCCTGGTTCTTAAACCTGATCCAGCCAGTCCTCCGCTTCATACCAAGCCAGGCATGCCAACAGACTGTCGTCCGACAAACACTCCAGGTGATCACCAAAGCATTCGTCGTAGTCGACGCGGCCATGGTTTTCAGCCTTGTAGTGCTCGAGCACAAATTCGATTACAGCCTCGCGATTCATCTCTCTCCCTCCTCTCTTGGTTTGATCCAAGGTTTTTGGGTTGATCGACGTCAATCCAAATGAGCTGAGAACGGTCTAAACGGTTACTGAGATCAGCCTAGGGCGGCTGCAATCTCTGGGTGGGGATACCAGCTGAACGCCCCTTCGCGCACCACCTTGATTCCGAGCTCGTTGCAAAGCTCCTCCCAGAACACCGGGAACAGCGGCTTGGCCTGCTGGAACCAGTCAGGCGCTTAATGGCAAGCAACTGGCACCCTCACCTCCCTCGAGGCCAAGAGAACGGCAGATGTGGCCATCGCGAAACGTCCACACCCAGGGCATCTGGGCGCGGGCCGCTTGAAGCGCGCGGTTCTCATGCAAGGAGACCGGAATGAACTCCGTGGCGAAATCAAACGCCTGATCACGAATGGATTGGTTCAGCACCACGCTGCCGCTTTCGCTTGAAACAGAGCGGTGGAACGTACCAATGGGTATTTGCAGCGCCCCCATGGCTCGAATCAAATGAATGACATGGTGCGGCTGGTCCCACTGAGGGTTGAGCAGGGTGTAGACACGACCACCCTCTAAGACCAAGTTGTGATCAATCTGGTGTTGATGAACATAATATTGCTCACCTTGCTCATCATCGGGCGGCGAGATTGCAGAACCATGATGGGCAACAACATCAGTGCCATTACTCCCCTCGACACTGGCATCAAAGAACGTCACAGCTGGGGTTTCACGAAACACATGGATTGGAACAAATGTCAGACGCATACCGCCTCCTTTTGACAAACAATCGAACAACCTTTAAGCCTCAATAATCCAGTTGAGCTGAATCACCAGATCACCCGACAAACTCCTCATCACAGGACAATCTTGAGCAGCCTGTTTTAAAAATTCGACCTGCTCAGCAGTCAATCCAGGCGGCAAGTGAACATCTACATCGAGGCTCTCAATTTTCCTTGGCTGCTCTGCGCTCATCGTCTTGCGAACCAATGCATGGGCCCGGCCCAGGTCCCAGCCCTTACGGCGGGAATGGATTCCCATCACCGTGAGGATGCAGGTCCCCAATGAACTGGCCAAAAGGTCAGTTGGGGCAAAGCCTTCGCCGCTTCCATCATGATCAGGCGGCGCATCTGTAGTGATAATGGAAGCCGATGGAAGATGCTTGGCTCGGCAGTGAAGGTTGCCAGCGTAGAAGCACTGAATAAGTGTCATAAAACCCCGAATCAATGGATCGAGATCGGCAGCGCAAGCCCTTAACTGGGCCCTATTCGCAATTCAATTCATCACAAATCAGGCGTGCCGTGTTGAGATCATTGGTTTCCCAATGGCGGCCTGGAAAACGCTGGTGTCTAACGCGAAACGTGTTGGCATGCTCTCGTGCAATGACGCAACCATGCTCATAGGGCATCAGCAACGGCTCAGGCTCATCTATGTGCTCACCACCCAGATCAAGAGGGATATCAAATCGATCCAAAACCATCTCTTTTCCCTCAACGATGCAATTGGTCTACGCCTGCCCATGCCCCTCAGAGCCAAAGGCACTGGAACGTAAACACTCCGTAATGTTTAAAGCGGATTTGATGTGATCAGCATCCTCAGCAGGTCTTGGACGTCAGCATCAACGGGAGTTGATGCATGACAAAAAAGCCCCCAAAACATTGGAGGCCAATGAATCCATACACGCCATCGAGCGTTAACTGCGTTCATTGGAACGCCACACAACCCTCAGCCAACGATGGGGTGCCCCACTACCCCCATTTAGGGGTATTGACCGCTGCCGGAGGATTTCTACGTTTGGTGCATCCGGCAGGCACCTTTGCCATGACGCTCGACTTCGCATTTTCCCAAAGCATCGGTTCGTTGATCACCGATGGCAAACACCCACCCATCCATGCCTTGGCCTGCCCCCTGCAGGTGAAATGCATTTACAAGCGCACCGCAATCCAGCCTGCGATAAAGCTCTTCAACACTTGAGGACGAGCTTCAAGGGGTTAATGAGCTAGGCCTTTTGGTCCTGTAGTGCAGTTTTGAGTCCTTGCTGGGTTCAGGAACAAATTGACTCGCCAGAGTGCGGCGGCAGATCTGGGGGACTACCAACCTTGAATCGCCCGCCGGCATGGACGGGGCAAGCAACTCAAAGCCTTCTAGGCGAAATTGAGCAATATTCCTCTTGAGATTCTTTTGGGGAGATCAGAGGATCAGGCTCATCAGTCCAGGAGGCTGACATGATCCGACTCCAAGGCATCCACACCGAAACCTGCGAAGGCCGCAGCTGCCTGAAGTGGGAACACAACGGTGAACTCTCAACCAATGACCAACGCCGAGTGATTGAGGTGTTGTGCGCGATTGATCCAAGCAACTGCCCCGATCAATCCAGCGATCAGGACACTTGATCGCTCACCTGTTGCTGAGAGGCAAAACGCATCGCCCAACTGCGGGCTATCAGGCTGGTCAAAGCGGCGCCAATGGACAAAAAGACGAGTAAAACCTGCTCGACAGACATGGCAATAACTTTAATTTCGCAGTTTCTAACGAAAAAATTGCCCTGGCGCGGTTGCTACACGTGCAAACCAACACCGACCCCAACGAGGCCAAGGCCGTTCTGCAGTTTTGGTTTGAAGACTGCCGTCCCTGGCAGTGGTTTCGCCAGCGGGATGGCTTTGATGCCTTAGTCAGCGAGCGCTTTGGCTCCTTGGTGCAATTAGCCCTTGCAGGCCAGCTCACGCGTTGGGAACAGCAGAGCGATCCAGCCCTGGCCATGGTGTTGCTGCTCGATCAATTCACGCGCCAGGTGTATCGCGGCAAGCCCCAGGCCTATAGCGGCGATGCCCAAGCCCTAGCGCTCAGCCAGCAAGCGCTCGCCAACGGTTGGATCGCAGCCGAACCACAGCAAGCGCGGCGTCAGTTTTGGTTGATGCCGATGCTGCACAGCGAGAACGCGGCGGTGGTGGAGCAAGCGATCCCGCTGCTGGAGCGCTTCGCCGATAGCGGCACCGCGAATGTCGCCAGGGCGAACCTGATGGAGTTGCAGCGCCATGGGCACTACCGGCGCCGACGTCAACGCTGAATCCAGGCCAAGGTTTGCTGCACCGCCTGCTGCCACTGGCCTGGCGCAAATTGATGGCGGTGGCCATGGCCCGGCAGCAGCCACGCCACATCGAGATCCTGCAGCTTTTCGAGCGAACGAATTTGCTCCTCAAAATCCCACCAGCAGTACTGCTTGGAGCACACCAACACCTGCTGATCGGCGTTCCACCAGAGGTGATCACCACTGAACAGCACGCAGCGGGACTCGCCCAACACCGCACAGAGTGAACCTGCTGTGTGCCCCGGCGTTGGAATCAGCTGCAGGCCAGGAGCAATGGTTTCGGCATCCCAGCCATTGAGCTGATGCTCCGCCTCGGGCGCCGCATCGCCATCAGCTTGATGAATCCAGCGCGGGCAACCCAAGGCCTGGGTCCAACGCTGGTGATCAGCCACATCGTCGCGGTGGGTCAGCACCATCGCGCTGACGCCCCCCATGGATTGAATCCGCCGAGCCAGGGGGGCACTCCAGCGCGGCACATCGATCAACACATTGCCCGCTTGGCGCTTCAGCAACCAACTGCGGGCACCAAAGCTTTTGCGAGAAGCCCAGCCGCAATAGAAGATCTCGGCATCGCCGGCGGTGGTGATCAAGGCCGGAAACCCATCAGCGGGGGTTTGCTGCAGCAGCTCAGCGCTGGTTTCAATCGCAGCCACCGGACAGGCCTGCAGCGCTAACAGCGCCTGGCGCTGCGCCTCAGCTCCGCTCGGTTGGCGATGCACAAAAGCCGTATTCGCCCCAGCGCCGTAGTGCTCAGGGTCAAACGTCCAGCAGGTACCGCAATCAATGCAGCGCTCATTGACGAAAAACGGTCCTGAAACGTTCTCAGCAACAGCACGGGCCATAGGCCCATGCTGACAACGCTGGGCTCAAGCCGCCTGTTGATCCACCATGCGGCTGGTCTGATCAGCCACCGGCCACACCAGGCAACCTTCAGCAATCAACTCCTCTCGGGTGCGCTCAAGGTCTTCCACCGGGATCTCCACAGCGCGGGAGATGCCTTGGCGAAATGTGTTCAAACGGACTAATTCAGCCATGGCGTAGGTGGCGCATTGCAGAGGGTTTACCGGGCCCGCTACGACGGGGCAAGCCCAGCTGTTTTCGGCCCCTGACATGCAACGCTTCGATCCACCGATTTGCGGCTACGAAGCAGCGATCCACCAGGCCACTCACCAACAGGGCAATCTCTGGCTTGAGCACAGCAACATCCACTGGGATCAGCTCCAGTCGGGATTTAGTTGCGCCTTGCACATGCACCAGCCCACCGTGCCGGCTGGCCCCAATGGCGCCTTCATCTCCCATCTCCAATACATGGCGGAGCATCCAGGCGAGGGCGACAACCACAACGCCGAACCCTTTGCCCAGTGCTACCGGCGCTTGGCCGATCTGCTGCCGCAACTGATTGCCGAAGGCTGCAACCCACGGATGATGCTGGATTACTCCGGCAACCTGCTCTGGGGCATTGGCCAGATGGGCCGCAGCGACATCAGCAGTGCCCTCAAGTTTTTGGCCACCGATGCGCTGATGCAACGGCATATCGAATGGCTGGGCACCTTTTGGAGCCATGCCGTCGCGCCATCGACGCCAATCCCGGATTTACGTCTCCAGATCAGTGCTTGGCAGCACCAGTTCTTCGATCTATTCGGCGCAGACGCCTTAGCCCGGGTGAAGGGCTTTTCGCTGCCGGAGATGCATCTGCCCAATCACCCCGACACCCTGTATGCGCTCATCGAGGCCCTACTCGAATCGGGCTACCGCTGGCTACTGGTGCAGGAACACAGCGTTGAGCAGCCCGATGGCACGGCACTCACGGGCGGGCAGAAGTATGGGCCCAACCGCCTGGTGGCGCGCAACAGCCAGGGGGAAGAGCTCAGCATCACCGCCTTGATCAAAACCCAGGGCTCCGACACCAAATTGGTGGGCCAGATGCAGCCCTACTACGAGGCCCTCAGCCTCGGCCGCCAGTCATTTGGTCAGCAGCAGCTGCCCTCGCTGGTAGCCCAAATCGCCGATGGCGAAAACGGTGGCGTGATGATGAACGAATTCCCCGCCGCCTTTGAGCAGGCCAACCGCCGCCTGCGGGATGACAAGTCAAACGCGGCCGCCATCAATGGCAGCGAATACCTCGAGTGGGTCGAGACCTCAGGCCTTAAGCCTGACGACTACCCAGCCATTCAGGCGGTGGGGCAAGCCCGTTTGTTTGAACAGATGGGCGAGGCCGTTGGGACTGATGCCGTGAGCGCTGCCATCACGGCGCTGCAAGCCGGCGATGGCCACTTTGCGATGGAGGGCGCCTCCTGGACCAACAGCATCAGCTGGGTGGAGGGCTACAGCAACGTGCTGGAGCCGATGAAGCAGCTCAGCGCGCAATTCCATCGCCATTTCGGCGATCAAGGCAGCAGCAGCCCCGGCTATCACCAAGCGCTGCTGCATGTGTTGCTGCTGGAAACCAGCTGTTTTCGCTACTGGGGCCAGGGCACCTGGACCGACTACGCCCAAGCGATCTTTGCCCGTGGTGAAGCCCTGATGGGCCTTGATGCAGCGGCTTAGCCGCCGTAGTTCCAGCCGGTGCTGCTGAGCTCTAAGGCGGCGGCATCTCGGTGCAGCAAAGCGCTCTTGACCTCCCCGACAAACACGGTGTGATCGCCATGGGCCACCTGGCCCACCACGGCGCACTCCACTCCGCCCAAGCCGTCATCGAGGATGGGCAACCCGTGTTCGCCGAGTTTGTAAGGGGCAGCGTCAAAGCGTCCGCCAACGCCCTGTTGCGGTTTGAAGAACACAGCGGCCAAATCTTTTTGATCAGCCGCCAGCACGTTGAGCGAAAACTTGCCCGTGCGCTGGATCATGCCGTTGCTGGTGCTGTCGGCCCGCACGGCCATCACCACCAGCGGCGGCTCGAACGAGCCCTGGGTGACCCAGCTGGCCGTAAAGCCATTGACCACATCGCCTTCGGCCACGCCGCAGATGAACAGGCCGTGGGGGATCTTGCGCAGCAGCACCTTCTTGGCGTCAGCGTCGAGGCTCATGGCATGGGAACGATCTGCTTTGATCCTGGCAGCTCAAGCTGAAGCGGCTTCAGCCGAGAGCAGATCGAGGGCTTCACGCCGGCCGCCCAGAAACCGCACCGGGCAAGAGCGCTCCAATTGCAAGCGCTTGAGCCGCTCTCGCTGCAGGGGTTCGGACACAGCAATCACCACCTGCCGGCCCTGCTTGCCGGCATCACGGCAGAGCGAATCAATCGCCAAAGAGGCTGTCACCCCCAAATAGCTCACCGCGCTGAGGTCCAGCAGGATCGTGCGGTAGGCCGCCGACACATTCAGCAGCTGGGTGAGGTAGCGGCTGGCGCCAAAGCTCAACGGCCCCTGCAGGCTGAGCAGCACCACATCAGTGCCGAGCCGCTCCAACAGCCCCTGCTCCTCATCGTTGAGGTTGTCGTAACGGTGGCCACCCTCAAAACGCTGGGTCTTGCGCTCAAGCGCCGTGGTGAGGCCCTTGATGGTGAGCACGTTGGCCACAAACACGCCCACCACCACCGCCGTCACCAAATCCCAGAAGATCGTGAGCAGCAACACCAGCCACATCAAGGCGGTGGCACGGGCCGAGAGCCGCGGCGCGCGGCGCAGGAAATTCCAATCAACGATCTCGATGCCAACGTTCACCAGGATTCCGGCCAGCACCGCCATCGGAATCACCGAAGCCAAGCCACCCGCGCCGAGGGTGACCACGAGCAACACCAGCGAATGCACCACGCCCGAGAGCGGTGTGCGCCCTCCGGCTTGCACGTTGGTAACGGTGCGCATCGTGGCGCCAGCGCCGGGCAGACCGCCGACCAGCGCAGCACCCATATTTCCTAGGCCCTGACCAATCAGCTCGCGATCAGAGTTGTGCTGGGTGCGGGTGATGTTGTCGGCCACGAGCGAGGTGAGCAGCGAGTCGATCGAGCCCAGCACCGCCAGGGTGAGGGCATAACCGCCCAGCATGCGCAGATCACCCAACGCCAGCTGCGGCCAGCGCAGCTGCGGAAAGCCCTGGGGAATCTCACCCAAGCGCGGCAGGGCATCGATGGGCAGCAGCAAGCTCAAAGCCGTGACCCCCACCAGCGCCACCAGCGGCGAGGGCAACACGGAGTTGAAGCGCTTGGGGTAGAGACGCACCACCGCGAAGGTGAGCGCACCGATCAGCAGGGCAAAGGGATTGAACTGCGGCAATTCCTGCCAGAGGCCGCTCAAGATCCCCGGCACCGAGCCGCCAAGATCCAACCCCATCAACACCGGCAGCTGCAACACGAGCACAATCCCGCCGATGCCCGACATGAAGCCGGAGATCACCGAATAGGGCATCTGCACGATGTATTGCCCCAGGCGCAGCAAGCCGAAGATCACCTGAAACAGGCCCGCTACCAGGGCCACGGTGAAGGCCAACGCCAGCCCTGCACCGGGTCCGTAGCGCTGCACCATCGTGGCGATGATGCCCGCCATGATCACGGTCATCGGCCCGGTGGGACCTGAAACCTGGGCTGGGGTGCCCCCCAAGGGAGCTGCGATCAAGCCCAGGGCAATGGCACCCCAAAGTCCGGCAATGGCACCAGCACCGGATGTGGCGCCAAAGGCCATGGCCAGGGGCAAGGCCACCACGGCCGTTGTTAATCCGCCGGTGACATCACCGCGCCAGTTACTCAACCAGGTGTTGTGCCACAGGCGGCTGGACCGGCGGCCGCGCACCTCAGGTGGCTCTTGAAAAGGAGAGCGCATCGCTGCGGCGCTAGTAGCTAAATCCTGACGATGCCAAGCCGCAGCTGGCAAGGATCATCCGGCTCTCCGCTGGATTGGGAGGCAATTTGGTAACAACGGCAACCGTTCAACGGGGGTTGCTCGTCAGGCCCGATGGATCCAAGGGGTTGCCAGTAGCAGCACTTGTGGTGGAACTCACAACCCCGATCGCGATCTGGCTAGCCGCGACAACGAACAGGGCGACCGACAGGAACTGCTGAACGCGGTTCATGGGAGAACTGCCTTTGGCCATCGCAACCTAAGAAATCTTCCCTCTGACGCAAGAAAAATCTGTCCTGTGCCAGCTAAGACTCATGACCTCACAGGGAATCTGGCCAGACCGATTGACAACCTGGATCGCGTTGGAGCGCCGCGGCTTTGGCTTCCACAGCCGCTTGATGGCCCAAATCTTTGCCGATTAACAGCACCAAACGCCGTAGCGATTGGGTGGCGTTTTCAGGCTCCAACCAGCCCAAGCCGTAGTAGGTGCAGGTGGCCTGCAGCCAGCCTTGGGCCTGCCCCTCAAGGCTGATTTGCAGCTTGTCGAACCCCGGCATCGCAGCCGCTGGGGCCACCATCAGCAGGCTGGCTGCAGCAGCACGCAACACAAACAGGCGCACACGGCAACAGCGAGTGGCCGCATCATGCCGGCACTTCCCCTGAGCCGAAAGTCCCCCGCGCGATCGACGGCCAAGCCTCCAGTGAATCGGTATGGTCGAAAGGAGTGTTGACCTAATTCGTGTTCCGCTTTCTCTGCGCAACGTTGGCCCTGGCTGCTCTATTGCTGCCGGTTTCGGTCAGTGCCCATCCGAACCACGACGCCAGTGATGCCGTCGGCGTCGAGCACCAGCACTAAATCCAGTTACAACCCCAGGCTCTCCAGCAGCTCCTGTTGGCTCTGACGGCCCAGGATTCCGTGGGCAGCCAAGGCGCCACTAGCGGCCACTGGTGGAATGCCAATGCCAGGGAAGGTGCTGGAGCCACACATCCAAAACCGTTTCAGCGGTGTGGTCACACCAGGGAAGAGCCCCTCATTGGCGGGTAGTGCCGGCCCATAGCTGCCGTTGTGCACATTGAGGAAACGCCTGTGGGTGAGAGGCGTTCCTTCCATCACCACATCGCAGCGCTGGCGAATGTCGGGAATGCGCTGCTCCAACACATCCCAAAACACCTGGCAGCGCTCACGGCGCAACGTCTGATACTCAGGGCTATCGCGCTCAAGGCCCTGCCATAGCTCCCAAGGTTCATTGGCTGGGGTGTAGGCATGCAGCACATGGCGCCCCGCTGGAGCCATGGCGGGATCCAACACCGATGGAATCGAGACCACAACAGCATTGCGCTCGGCAGTGATACCGCGCTCCCAATCCCCCACCCACACCGTGTGAATCGGCAGGTCGTCGAGACCGGTGGCATCGAAGCCCAGATGCAAATGCAAAAACGAACCGCAGGCTGGTGTGGCGCCCCGTTGGCGCTGCCAGCGCCGTGCCACCCCCTCGGGCAACAACTTGAGCGTGCTCCACACATCGGCATTGCTCACCACATGCTCGGCATGGATCTGCTCTCCGCTCTCGAGCTCAACGCCAATGGCGCGCTCCCCATCGAGCAGCACACGCTTGACGCGGCTGCGCAGACGCAGTTCACCGCCATGGGCTTCCAAACCGCGCACCAACGCCATCACCACAGCCTTGCTGCCGCCTTTGGGGAAATCCAAACAGGCATCGGGTTCAAACCACTGGCCAAACAAGGTGGCCATCGCTGCGGCATTGGTGCCGCCCATCGGTAGACCGCTGATCAAAAAACAGAGCAAATCCACCCAATGGCGCAGAAAGGGATCACGCAGGTGTTGATCCACCAAAGGGCCAAAGGCGCCACCGAGATGGCGCATGGCCGCCAGGTGCGGCAACAGCTGTCCGCCGCGGCGCAGCAGCTGGGCCATCACATCGGCTCCTGGGCGAAGCGCTAACAGCGGCAAGGCATCGGCAGCAGCTGCAATCGGCTGCAACACCCGCATGAAGCGTTGCCATTCCGCCACCGCCTCAGAACCGCGCAACTGCTGCACCACCGCTTCAAAGTCGGCGTTGCCAACACCAATGCGCAGATGTCCTTCCGGGAAGAGCACATCCCAGTCGCGGTATTCGATGACCTCCAGTTCCTGGCCGAGGGCCCGCAGGATCTGGGCCAGGGGGTTGCTGCTCGGCCAGCGGCCCAAGCCGCTCCACAGCGAGGGACCCGATTCGTAGTGGTAGGTCTTGCCAAAACCGTGGGCCGCACCACCGGGCTTGCTGTGGGCCTCAAGCACCACCACCTCTTTGCCGCCGCGCGCCAGCAGTCCGGCGCAGCACAGCCCGCCAATGCCGCTACCGATCACGATCACGCCGGTTTTGCTGGCCACGGTGTTCCGCGAGGATGCCGCCAGATTGGCGCCTCTTGGCCGCATCCGTGAAGAAGCAGGAACGCGTTGAAACGATCATCCGCCGGCTGAATGAGCAGTACCCCGAAACACCCATCCCTTTGGATCACAGCGATGCCTTCACGCTGCTGATCGCAGTGCTGCTCAGCGCCCAATGCACCGACAAGAAGGTCAATGAGGTCACCCCAGCCCTGTTTGCCGCTGGGCCCAATCCAGCGGCGATGGCGGCACTGAGCGAAGCGGAGATCCTCGGCTTGATCCGCCAACTGGGCCTGGCCAAAACCAAGGCCAAAAACGTCAAACGCTTGGCTGAGTTGTTGCTGGAGCGCCATGGCGGCGAGGTGCCAGGCAGCTTTGAGGCCCTCGAAGCCCTCCCCGGAGTGGGCCACAAAACAGCCAGCGTGGTGATGTCGCAGGCCTTTGGCGTTCCCGCCTTCCCGGTGGATACCCACATTCACCGGCTCGCCCAACGCTGGGGGCTCAGCAATGGCGACAGCGTGGTTCAAACCGAAGCCGACCTCAAACGGCTGTTCCCCAAAGAGCATTGGAACCGCCTGCATCTGCAGATCATTTTTTGGGGCCGGGAGTTCTGCACCGCCCGCGGCTGTGATGGCCGCGTCTGCTCCATGTGCACTGAGCTGTATCCCAACCGCCGCAAAGCGGTGATCTGGCGCAAGCCCTGATCACGCCAACCGCCCAAGCTCGCCAGAATCGCAGCGCTTCGCTGTGCTGACGATGCTGCTGCCCTGCCCGCTCACCCCGCTGCTGGCCGCCAAGGTGGCTGGCCTCAAAGCCACCGTTGGCTTGCTGTTGATCCTGCTGATCAAAAGCCAACTGCTGCGCGTGAAGATGTCGTTTCTCGGCAGTGTGTTGGGCCTGGTGCTCACCCTGAGCTTCCTGGTCACCAGCGGCGCTCTGGTGGTGATTAGCGCCGGTGCTGTGGCTTGGGGCTTGCAGCAGCGCCGTAGCGCCGCCGCCTAACTAGGGCACCACACGCACGATGTCGCCTTCTTTGACCAGATCAAAGAGGGAAATGGCGTCTTGATTGCGCAAACGCACGCACCCGAAGGTGGCGGCTTTGCCGATGCTGTTGAGCTTGCCGGTGCCATGGAAACCGATCTCGCGGCAGGTGTTTGGCTCAAAGCGCGGCGGGCGGCGATCGGTGGAGCTGCGCTTGCCGCAGCGATACCAAAATCCAATCCAGCGGGTTCCCAGCGGCCCCGTGGCTGAAGCCGCCACTTGCCGTTTGCGCCAGGGGCTGCTCCAAATCGGATCCTTCTCAAGCCGGTGCACCCGGTGGGTACCCAGGGGCGTGGGGTTGCTTGCACGGCCAACCGCCACCGAATAGCGGGCAATTTGGCGGCCGTTTTGAATCACCCGCAATTGCCGTTTGCTGCGTTCGAGCACCAATTCAGTGGGCTGCCACGGCAGTGCCGCAGCCAGCAATGAAGTCAACACGGCCAGCACGGCAACCCACAACGCGTGATGGGCCTGATTGTCTCGGCGTTGGCCGCACTCTCAACTGAAAGCCGACTGAGAAATTCCTTCAAGGAATGACTAACAGCGCCTGTAGAAATCGCCGCCCATACCTACCGCTGGGTCGCCATGGCTACCAAAGAAACGACTGAGTACCAAACGATGAAAGTTCTCTCAGCTCTTGCTTGCGCCTCCCTGCTGGCCGTCTCGATGGCTGCACCAGCGGTTGCTGGCGTCAAGGTCAAGAACGGCAATGGCGGCTCGGTCAACGTCAACCGCGGTGGCGTCAAGGTGCAAGGCGGTGGCGGATCCAAGGTGAAGGTGAATCCTGGCCGCAACGGCTCGGTCAACATGAAAGGCCCCAACGGCCGTGGCGGCAGCGTCAGCTGGTAAGCAGCTGGCCAGCTGAGTTACGACCGAAGCATTTGCAGCGCTGTCATGGCTGATTTCAAACCAGCTGGAGCCGATGGCGATTTCCAGGCTTGGGCCAAGCACCATGCCAAAGGCAAGCAGCTTCACGATCTACAGATCGCTGAGGGCAAGCAAGGCGATGGCGATGCCGAGGTGAGCAGCGCTCATCTGCAAGAGGGCTGGGCCAAGGAGCACGAGCACGAAAAGCGACTCCACGACAACGCCATTGAGATGGAGCGCCATCAATAACGCAGTGATCGCATTAGCTTGATCCGACTAGGGCGAGCCAATGAGCGAGCTGGAGCTCCACGATCGCGTGATCGCTCGCTGGCGTGCGCGTCTGCTGCAGCACGGCCCTGAGAGTGATTTGGGCCGCGAAGCCCGTCGTCAACTGATCAAGCTGGAAGCCGAACGCATTCGCATGGTGGGGCGGCAATAACCACCACAGTCGTTCGGCTTTCCCGACAGCTTGACGACAGATTTGGAATTAAACAGAAAGCATCAACCCTGAAAGGGCCACTTTTCTGACGGTCAAAACATTTCGGCCTATAAAACGAAAAGCATTTAACGACGTTCAGCGAGAGACCAGCAGATGCAGAAGAAACTCTCAAACCTCAAAAACCAATACGTGCGCTTGATGCACAAAGCCGAGTGCGCCACTGGCCGCAAAGAAGCTGTGAAGCATTTCCACAACGCCTCCAAGGTGGCTGATGAGATCAAGCTGCTGTCCACTTGGAAATAAAACCAGCCGCGCCACCGGTCACTGCGGCAGTTGCCGTTTTGCTGTTGTCGGCTTGCGCCAACACAGCGAGCGAGCCACCGGAGCTGGTGCTCAGCCATCAGCAATTGCATGACCCGCTGCTGACAATTCGCGGAGCCAACCGCGTTTGTCAGAGCGAATCAGAGCAATGCAAACAGTGGACCGTGCTGATGCTGGATTGCGAGCAAGGCACAGCTGACAGTTGCCAAGACGCCGAAGACCTGCGGCAACAGGCCAGCGGTGTGGCCTCTGACAGCGGATCTGAGGCGTACGCCTTTTAAAGCATCAAAAATGTT
>CAJWAH010000001.1 GCA_913020095.1 uncultured Synechococcus sp. | reverse complement strand
CGGCACCGCAAGCCCGCAGGGCTGTCGGGGGGCCAGCGGCAACGGGTTGCACTCGGCCGCGCCCTCTTGCGCCGGCCGCGCTTGATGCTGCTCGATGAACCGATGAGCAACCTCGACGCCAAGCTGCGCGAGGAACTCCGCGCCGAGCTGCAGCACATCCTGCGCAGCATTGGCGCCCCGGTGATCTACGTGACCCACGATCAACATGAAGCCATGGGATTGGCTGATCGGATCGCTGTGCTGGAGCGGGGGCAGCTGCAGCAGGTGGGAACGGCCGAAGAGCTCTACCGCCGCCCAGCCAACAGCTTTGTGGCGGGCTTCCTCGGCAATCCATCGATCAACCTGCTGTCGCTGCGTCCCGGCCAGCTGATTGGTCTGCGCCCTGAACAACTGCGCTTGGCACCAGCTGGAGCTGCGCCAGCGTCAACCGAAACCAGCCTCAACGCCCAGCTCACAACACGCGAGTGGCTCGGCGACCGTTTGCTGCTCCATCTCAGCAGTGCCAACGGCCCGCTCAAAGTGATGCGTCCCAGCAGCGACACGCTGGCCGCTGGGCTGCAACCTGGAGCCCACCTGGAGGTGCAATGGAGCCGAGGCGAAGCACTCAGCTTCGATGATCGATCGGGGGAACGGATCGAGCCCTCGTGATCACCACACAGTCTCGATCACATTCATCGCTTTGAGATAGGCCGGCATGTCGTCGTCGTCACTGGCATCGTCGACAAAACTGCCGTCATCCTTCGAGCGTCTGGCCAGAGCAGCCACCACAGCGCTCACCACCAAATCCATGGCGGCCGGGTTATCCAGGTTTTGCAACGCCTCGGCGTAGCGCCGGCTGTGGGTGGGACGCACCGATTCCTGGCAGTAATTGCTCAGCTCACGGCTTTGTGTCATCACCTCAAAGGCTGATTCTTTGGAGGCCTGGCGGCCAAACACAGCCATGTACAGCAGGTTGATGAGCGAGGCATCGTGCACGGCAATGCCGTATTGACGAACGATCTGCGGCCAATAGCGCAGTGAGCGCAGGCCTTCGAGACCGCCTTTGGCAATGCCCGCGTCTTCACACCATTGCTCCAACTCTTCGATGCCATTGGGGCAGCGGCCGAGCTGCCGCATCTGTAGAGCCAGCTGCACCCCAGCCTGAAAATTTCGCGTTGGGTTACCGATGGTGGGCGGCATCATGCTGCCGCGCACATCAGCCACCATCGCTGTGAGCTGGGAGAACGTGTGGTCGCGGACCTTCTCCATATCTCCGTCGCGCACCAAGGCGGCTTCAATGCGCTGAACGCCGTAGCCCAACTCCGTCAGGGCGATGGCCTGCCGGTGGTACAGACGCTGACGATCACGCCGCGAGATGGAGACCGTGGCGGCCTGATCAAGACACTGCTCCAGCAACAGCGTCAGCAGGGTGGGCAGGACACCGGGGTTTTCTGAGTGAAAGGTGTAGCCAAAGCCCGCAAAGATCGAGGCCATGTTCTTGGCAGCCTTGATGTACTGCCCCTCGATGTTGTGCACACCCGGTGACACCTGAATGTTCGGCGAGAGGCGATCGAGCATCCGTGCCCCCAGCAGTGCCGAGAGCGCATCGGGATGACAGAAATTGGCGGTGAAGCTATCGAGCGGGTTGCGCAGGGCGCCATGACGATGAAAGCCCGAAAAGAAGGCCAAGTTCGGGGTCTTATCGCAGAGCACATAGGCCTCATTGGCGATCGGATCGTGGGTGAAGGACCCCGCTAAACAGGCCAGCACCACATGCTCCCGCTGCAGGGCTTCGCGCACGGCGATGGCTTCCTGCAGATCGTCTTCCACGTGGTTGCTGTTTGAGCTCAGGACAACCAGCTCACAACGCCGAATCAGATCCTCCAGGGTGTTGGGAACCCGCTCCGAGCCCTCCAAGTGGGAGCCCATGGCCTCAACGGTGGCCAAATGGTCCGGATCCATGCCGGCAATGTCGTCTTTGGAGAAGGCCCCCAAAAGAGCGCGGCCAGGTCGCGGCGCCAGCAGCAGCTGAGGATCCGCTGTCTGCATGGCGCAGTTGTAGGCCAGCGAAATCGGATACAGCCCCACGCTGTAAAAGCCAACCTTGCCGTTCTCGAGCTCCAGCAGGCGATCGCGGATGCGACTGGGATCAAGGCTGGATTCAAAAAAGCCGTTCTTCAAAACGCACCTACAACCGTTCAAACCACCTGCTGAGGTCTTGACCGAGCAGGTGCATCGCACCATCCTCGTTGATCTCCCTGCCAGCGTCCGTCCATGGCCAACTTGAGCCTCGAGGCCCTGCTGGAAGAACTGCGGCACCAACAGGACTGGCTGATGGTGCAAGACCTTGATGGGGTCTGCATGCCGCTGGTGCTCGATCCATTGACCAGGGTCATGCCAGCGACTTACATCCGCTCAGCGGCACGGCTTCAGGGTCGCTTTTGCGTGCTCACCAACGGCGAGCACGCGGGACGTCGCGGTGTGAACCCCCTGGTGGAGAGAGCCCTTGCCGGGACTGCCAACCCAGCCATCGAGGGGCTCTACCTGCCTGGCCTGGCCGCTGGTGGTGTGCAGTGGCAAGACCGCTTTGGCCAGATCACCTATCCCGGCATCAGCACAGCTGAACTGGCCACCTTGGACGCCCTTCCAGCAAAAATTTTGGAGGGCCTGCGCGAGCAGCTCACACCCCTGCTGCCGGAACTGAGCGAGGCGGAGCGCGAGGCGCTGTATGGACGCACGATCCTGGCGAACCCCCTGAGCCCCACCATCAACCTCAATGCCCTATTCAGCCGCTTCAGCGGGGATGTGGAGCGGCAGCTGCTGCTGCAGCAGCGCAGCTTGGCCTTAATGCAAACCCTGCTGGCGCAAGCGGAAGCCGATGGCCAAGAGGCCTGCTTTTTCTTGCACCTGGCCCCCAACCTGGGCAGCAGCGATGGGGTGGAACTGCCCAAGCCAGCCGCGCCAGGCAATGTCGGCACCACCGATGTTCAGTTCATGTTGCGGGGTGCTGTGAAGGAGGCCGGGCTCTTGGCCCTGATCAACCAACACATCGCCAAACGCACGGGCACCGCCCCACTCGGGGAGGATTTCAACGCCCGCAGTGCCCCAGCTGATCACGCCCAGTTGCTGGAGCTCTGTCAGCGCAGAATCCCCATTGAGCAGATGCCTCTGCTGGTGGGGGTGGGCGACACCATCACCTCAGAACCCGATGGCCAGGGCGGCTGGCGCCGCGGCGGCAGCGATCGGGGCTTTTTGACCTTGCTGCAGGAGCTGGGTCACCCCTTCGGCCGCAGCAACCGTGTCGTGCTGGTGGACAGCAGCGCTGGCGAAGTGGATCGCCCCAGCTTGCAAGACCCAGAACTCAAGGGCTTAAGCGATCCCGAGGATCCCCTCAAGCCCGATGTGCTTGTGCCGGGCGGGCCTGATGCCTATGTGGCCTGGTTCAAGCAACTCGCCACCGAACTAGGGGCCTAACCAACTACTGACAAGCAAGGCAAGGCGGGTCTATTCCAGAGACAGACCCTCGCCGAGGGTGCCCGCTCCATGCCTACCAACTCCGCAGCTGAACTCGCCTCCCATTGGTGGGAGGGTTCGGTGATCTACGAACTGATCCCCCGCTGCTTCGCCGATGGCAATGGCGACGGCATTGGAGACCTCGACGGGCTGAAACAACGGCTGGACTACCTCCACTGGCTTGGCGTGGATGCGGTCTGGATGACCCCCATCTGTGATTCACCGCTGCGCGACGGCGGCTACGACATCACCGACTACAAATCGGTCCATCCCGACCTCGGTGATCTCCAGGCTCTCGACACCCTGATTCGTCATGCCCATGAGCTGGGCTTAAAGGTGCTCTTCGATCTGGTGCTGAACCACACCAGTGACATGCATCTGTGGTTCCAGCGTGCGCGTTGGGCTGAGCGCGGCTCCCCCGAGCGCAACTTCTACGTCTGGCGCGACGACGACAAGAGTTACAGCGAAGCGCCTGTTCTATTCCGCCATTTCGAAGACTCGAATTGGCAGTGGGATCCGGTGGCTGGCCAGTACTACCTGCATCGGTTCCTGCGGCACCAACCCGATCTCAACTACGACAACCCTCAGGTTCAAGAGGCGATGCTCGATGTCCTCGATTTTTGGATTGATCGAGGCATTGATGGTTTTCGGCTCGATGCCATCCCCTTCCTCTTTGAAAGGGAAGGCACGCGCTGCGAAGGGCTGCCTGAAACCCATGCGTTCCTGCGCCGGCTGCGCAGCAGGGCCAAAGAACGCTGCGAGCAATTGGGCCGTGAGGAGGTGCTGCTGCTGGCTGAGGCCATCCAACCTGTGCATGAAGCGATGCCATACGTCGCTGACGACGAACTGCACTCAGCCTTCAATTTCGCCCTCACGGCCCACCTCTTCGCCGCGGTGGCACACGGAGAGGTGAGTGCTCTGCAGACCTTCCTGTCGGAGTTTCGTCAATTGAATGCCGGTTGCCGCTGGGCGCTACCGCTCCGCAATCACGACGAGCTCTGGCTCGGCGATGGCCACCTGGTGCCCGAGGAAATCGTGGAGCGCGTCCGCGAGGGCTTCCCCAATGCCGAAGGCCATTGGCTGAACTGGGGCATCAACCGCCGGCTCTCACCATTGCTCAACGGCGATCCGCGCCCGAACAAAGCGCTGCACGCTCTGCTCTACAGCCTGCCGGGCATGCCCTGCATCTACTACGGCGATGAACTGGGCATGGGGGACTACCCCGGCCTCAGGGATCGGGACGCCAATCGCACGCCGATGGCCTGGACATCAGAGCGCAACGGTGGCTTCTCCAAGGCACCCGACCCCCTGCTGGTGCTGCCCCCCATCACCCGGCCTGGGTACAACTGCCAGATGATGAATGTGGCCGTGCAGAAGAGCCTGCAGGGCTCGCTCTTGAACTGGCACCGCCACACCCTGCTCAGCCGCCGCTTGCTCCCTGCCCTGCGGCATGGCGACTTCCAATTACTGGAGAACTCCCACCCAGGAGTGATCAGCTACATCCGCCAATCCGAGGAGATGACCATCCTGGTGGCGGTCAATCTCAGCGGCAATCCCGCCTCCACGCGGCTGGATCTGAGCGCCTGGCAAGGGCAACAGGTGCGCGAGGTGCTCGGTGGCTGCCCCTTTCCTGTCGCCAGTGAGCATTGGTTCGCCTACCTCTCGGCCTACGACTACTGCTGGTGGTTGATCGGCGATGTGGAGCCCGAATCCAGCAGCAACTCCGACGCCATCGCCGACAGCCTGGCGGTTTCTTGCTGATCCAGTAATGCCAAGCGGCTGCGGCGGCTGAGCAGATCACTTGCGGTGGTTGCCCACTCCTGAGCGATGTTGAAGCGCCACTCAGCGCGGCAAATGGGCAACACCTCGCTCAGCGGCTCCAGCTCGGTGGGCTGTCTGGCGTGGTGAATCACCTCCTCAGCCCGCAGGCCATAGCTCGCGATCAGATGGTCGGCCTGGGCGCCTTGTTGCGGGTGATCGGGCAACTGCTGCTGCAGCCGTGGCCGCAGCGCCAACAACTGCGGAACGGTCTGGTCTGAATCGGCAGCACTGCCAAGCAGCGGCAAAGGCTTAGCGGCCGGCTCAGATCCACCCAGACGGGCCAGCACCAGTTGCAGCGCATCGAGGGCCAACACCCGGCAGGTGGTCCATTTGCCACCCAAAAGACTGATCAGTCCGCTGGGCAGCTGTTCCACCTCGTGCTCTCGCACCAAACGACTACTGGAGGCGGAGCTCCCGGCGGCGCGAATCAAGGGCCGGCCACCCGCCCAGGCACTCCCCACATCAGCCGTGGTGCCAGCAGGGAACCAGCGAGCCAGGTGCTCGAGCAGATAGGTGCGCTCTTGATCAGACACCTGGGTGGCTTCAGCCGCTGGGCAGGGGATGTCGGTGGTTCCCAGCAGCGTGCGGCCAAAAAATGGCAACAAAAACAGCACGCGGCCGTCACTGGTGCGCGGAATCAAGAGGCCATCACCGCCGGCGCAGAGATTCCCCCTCAACACCAAGTGGGTGCCGCGGCTCACCAGCAGCCGCGCTTCAGCATCAGGATCAGCCAGCAACCGCAGCTGATCGGCAGCGATTCCGGTGGCATTGACGATCACGCGAGCCGGCCAGCGTTGCTGCTCACCCTCAGGGCCTTCGCTGATGGCGGCACTGAGGCGACCATTTGTGCGTTCAAAGCCCACAACACGGCAATCCCGCACCACCTCGAGGCCCGCTTGTGCCGCCGTAAGCAACATCAGCAGGTTCAAGCGCGCATCGTTGAACTGCCCATCGCTGTAACGGACACCGCCGTTGAAGCGGCGATCCAACCCAGGGAAGGCGCGCTGGACCCCCGCAGCATTGAGGCTGCTGGTGGCTCCAAGCCCAGCGGAACCAGCCAGCAGGTCATAAAACCCAAGCCCAAGGCGGTAGTAGCTGCGCTCGATCAGCCCCTCGGTCGGCAGCACCAAATTGAGGGTGTGGGCCAGAAAGGGCGCCTGGCGGATCCAGTGCCCCCGTTCAACGAGGGCTTCGCGCACCAACTTGAACTGGGCGGGATCTGCTTTTTTGACGGCAAGCTCCAGGTAGCGCACACCGCCGTGAAGCAACTTCGTGCTGCGAGAACTGGTGCCAACCGCTGGATCTTCAGCCTCCAGCAGGGTGACCTTGAGCCCGCGGCGCACCGCCTCATAGGCCAGGGCTGCGCCACTGGAGCCACCGCCAACGATCAGCAGATCAGCGCAGGGCATCGCCATGCCACTCCAAGCAACGATCAACGGCACTGTCCCAGCGCTGCAGCCAGCGTTCACGCTCGGCCGCATCAATCGTCGGATCAAAGCGCCGGCTGCCGGCGGCACGGGCTTGGCGCACGGCGTTGAGATCGCTCAAACATCCAGCTGAGAGACCCGCCAGCAGAGCAACACCCAAGGCCGTGCTCTCCAGCTGATCGGGGCGGCGTACGGGCACCCCACTGCTATTGGCTTGAGCCTGCAGCAGGAGATCGGAGGCGGCGGCGCCACCATCGACGGCAAGCTCTTGGAGCGGCTGTCCCAAGGCTTGCTCAGCCAGTTGCATCAGCGTTGTTACCGCCAAGGCAATGCCCTCGAGGGCCGCACGGGCGATATGGCCGGGCCCGGTGTCTCGGGTCAACCCAATCATGAGTCCACGGGCTTCGGGATCCCAGTGGGGAGTGCCCCAACCGGTGAAGGCGGGCACCAGCATCAGTTCACCAGCGCTATCCACCGAAGCGGCCAACTCCTCAATCGCCGCTGAGTTAGGAATCAGCCCCAAGCCATCGCGCAGCCATTGGACAACGGTTCCGGCGTTGAAAAGGCTGCCTTCGATGCAATAGGTGGTGCTGCCATCGGCCTCGGTCCATCCCACGGTGCTGAGCAAGCCCCCGGGTGCGCGCACAGGCTTTGACCCCACATTGATAACCAGAAAAGCGCCCGTTCCATAGGTGCATTTGGCTTGGCCAGGCTCCAAGCACAGCTGACCAAAACTGGCGGCCTGTTGATCTCCGAGCATGGCGGTGATCGGCACCCCGGCAAAGGGCCGACCTTCAGCGATACAGCCGAAATGGCTGCGGCAGGGCTTGAGCTCCGGCAGGGCCGAGGCCGTTAAACCCACACGCTCACAGGCCTCCGGCAGCCAACAGCCGTGATCGAGATCCAACAGCAAGGTGCGGCTGGCATTGCTGAGGTCGGTGGCATGCACCGAGCCAGCGGTCAGCTGCCACAGCAGCCAGCTGTCGACAGTGCCAAAGCGCAGGGTGCCATCGGCCTGGGCTGCAGCGGCCTCGGCGTTGTTCTGCAGCAGCCACTGCACCTTGCTGGCACTGAAATAGGGGTCGAGCACCAGCCCCGTGCGCTGCTGCCAGCTCTCAGCTTCGGGCTGCTGACGCCACTGGCGGCAAATGGAAGCGGTCCGCCGGTCCTGCCAGACCAGCGCCGGGCCGCAGGGTTGGCCCTGATCCGATCGCCAGAGCACCGTGGTTTCGCGCTGATTGGTGATGCCACAGGCGGCCACAGCAGCACGCTGCTCCGGGCTCAATTGGTCCTCCAGCTGCTGCATGGCTTGCAGCTGGCTGCTCCAAATCGCAAGCGGGTCCTGTTCCACCCAACCATCGGCGGGGTACTCAATCGGCAACGGGACTTGCGCCGATGCCAACGCCTGTCCGCTGCCATCGAAAATCACGGCGCGGGAGCTGCTGGTGCCCTGATCAAGGGCCAGCAAGAGAGGTTCGGCCATGCCTTGCATCACCACCCTCCGGTCTTAACTCGCCTCAGCGGCGCTTTCAGGCAGCTGCGGCGGGAGATTGACTGAAGATTGAAGTGAGTTGGTAGGCTTAGCCCTTGGCTAATTGATCAAAGATTGGCCAATCGGATCAATGCGTCCGATTCAATTCGTTCGGAAGGAATCAGTCATGTCCCGGGTCTGCCAACTCAGCGGCAAGCGCGCCAACAACGGCATGGCTGTGAGCCACTCCCACGTGCGCACCAAGAAGCTGCAACAGGTGAACCTGCAACAGCGGCGCCTGTGGTGGGCCGAAGGCAACCGTTGGGTGAAGCTGCGGGTTTCCACCTCAGCGCTGCGCACCATCCAAAAAAAGGGCTTGGGCGCTTACGCCAAAGAGATGGGCATCAACCTCGCCAAGATCTGAGCGCGCTGCCTAGCTTGGCGGTCGCTTTACAGCTGTGATGCGGCGTCAAGAGGTTCTCAAATTGCTCGGGGCTCTGCCCCTATTGGCCTTGCGGCCCAGCCCAGCAGCAGCGATGGGCGGCACCCTGCCGGCACTCGATCAACTCGCTCCGGATTTCGATCTCGAATCAGCAGGTCAAACCGGGGCACTGGGCCAACGTCTGCAGCGCGATGACTTTCGCGGCAGCTGGCTCGTTCTCTATTTCTATCCGCGCGATTTCACCAGCGGCTGCACCCTGGAAGCCCGTGGCTTTCAGCGCGATTTGAGCCTCTACAAAGCCGCTGATGCTGCGGTGGTGGGCGTCAGCGCTGATGGCAGCGACAAACACGCCAGCTTTTGCACCAGCGAAGGGCTCGACTTCCCGCTGTTATCTGATCCCGGCGGCGCGGTGAGCAAGCTCTATGGCTCGTGGATTCCGCCCTTCAGCCAGCGGCACACCTTTGTGATCGACCCCGACGGCATCCTGCGGGCCCGCTTTGTTGGTGTGAATCCATCGATTCACAGCGAGGAAGTGCTCAGCACACTCAAGGAGTTGCAGGTTTAAGCAGCTCTCGGTGCTGCGCGGCCGACTGGACCTGCGCCGCGATCGCGGCACTGGGCAGGGGGTGATCAAGCTGCTGCTGCCAGCTGATTGTCAGCGCTTGAGCCGAAGGCAATGGCTGCAAATCAGCCCAGGGGCAGCCCAAGGCGTCAGCAGCAGCAGCCACTTTCGGGTCGTAACTCAGGGCCGACACCGGAGCCCCAGCGCGCGCCGCCAGGATTAAGCCATGCAGACGCATCGCCAACACCAGGCCCGCAGCTGAGGCCTGAGCCATCAATTCTTCAGGGCGCTGCAATCGAATTTCGCGGCTGCGCGCCGCCAAGGTCTCCGGCATCAGCCCTTGATCCTTTAGACGCTGCATCAAGCCTCCGTCTTGGATGTCATGGAGTGGCAGCCACAACACAGGGCGATCGTTCTGCTCCGCCAAGGCGTTCAGGGCCTGAAGCAACACGCCCCAATCGGCATCGCTGAGCAGGCTTGAGGATCGCCAAGCCAGCACGATCGGACCGCCACGGCCGCGCCAATGCATCGCTGGCAGGGTCCAAACCGGATCCGCAGCCACTGGATCCATCCCACGACTGACGCCGGCGAGCCGCTGGGCCAACGCAGCCGACTGTCGATCGCGCCAACTCGCAGCTGATACCAGCGGCAGCAGGCGTGCGACGAGCACACGGCTGCGGCGCCGCCGTAAGGGTCCAAGCCCTTGGGCCCAGAGGATCACAGGCTTGCCCTGCAGCCGTGCCGTGAGGATCAAGGCGGCGTAATAGAGCAGGCTGCGCCAGCTGGTGCTGTCCTGCAGCAGGCTGCCGCCACCGAGGATCAGCCCATCGCAGTCCGCCAAGGCGCGCAAGGTGGCGCGCAAACGGCGCCTGTCGCAGGTGGTCACGCCAAAACGCTGCTGCACCTGCTGTTGATCAGCTGCTGTCACGCAAGGCTTGGCCTCAGCCGGCAACGCACTCAACAGCGCTTGCAACAGGGCGTCATCGCCGATGTTGTGTTCGCCGTAGTAACCGCACAGCAGGGGACGAGCCAACACGGCCGAAGAGGGCGTCACACAGGCAAATCCAGGGCCCGTACATTACGGATCTTCGCTGAGGTTCATGCACGTCCTCTCCTTTCACACCTGGGTGATCCACATCAGTTCTGTTCTGGAGTGGATGCTGGCGATTGCCGCGGTGACGCTCTGGGGAGAGCGGCGCGCCGAGCCGGAATGGCGTTGGCTGGCGGTGGCGATGCTGCCGGCCCTGGCGAGCGCCCTGTGCGCCTGCACATGGCACCTTTTTGATAACGCCCCTGAGCTGCACTGGCTGGTCACTGTGCAAGCCGCACTGACCCTGGTGGGCAATAGCGCTTTGGCCATGGCGGCTTGGTGGATTTGGCGGAGCCAGCGCCAGGGGGCCGCATGAACGATCCTGCAGCCCCTCTTTTCGCCCTCTCGCTGCTGCCCTATCTGCTGTTTCTGTGGTGGGCCTGGCGTAGTCAACGCTTTCCACGGCTGGCGTTTGTGGGCTTTGCCCTCACCCTGCTGTTTGTGGCGATCACCATTGCCGCCGCCCTGGTGGCTCAGCTGCGCTACGACGCCGAACTGGCCAATGTGGACTGGCTCCATGGCGGGGCTGAAGCCTTTTTGAGCCTTAGCAATCTGATCTTGCTGCTGGGCTTTGGCGGTGAACAACTCTTACGAGCTGACACAAAAGCCAACGGTTCAAAGGATGATTCCGGGGACATCCCGTTTGACCCGTCTGCCTGCAGGCGCCTCTCCCCATGACCCTGTTTCCCGCATTGGTGTCTCCTCTGCTCGCCTTGGCTCCCGCCACCGTGGCTTGGAGCCCCAAGGTTGGTTTGGTGATGATCCTCTGCAACGTCATGGCCATTGCCATCGGCAAAGCCACCATCAAGTACCCCAATGAGGGCGGTGCTCTGCCCAACAGCTCCTTCTTCGGCGGCATGGGCATGGGCGCACTGCTTGGCACCACCAGCCTGGGTCACGTGATCGGCATCGCCAGCATCCAAGGCTTGGCTGCCAGCGGCGTTCTCTGATCGCCAGATCCCTAGCGCCCTAGCCCCAGCACATAGGGCAGGGCGCGCCAACCAAAGCGTTCGAAGCGATAGTCAAACAGCAGCGCGGAGAGCTCAACCGCGCTGCACTCTTCGAGCACCCTCAGCCAATGCTCGAGCCGCCGATCAGCCTTGGGGCTGTGCAAGCCAAGCCAAGTGCGCCGGGCCAAACGGCCGCTCAAATTCCAACGCCAACCGAGCTGCTGAGCCAGCGCTTTGCGGTAGCGACGGGTCAGATCAGCTTGCGGTTGCTGCAGCAGCGAAGCCAGCACGCGAGCACTGGCCATGGCATGGCGAATCCCCTCTCCCCCGAGCAAATTTCCAGTACTCACGGCATCGCCGAGGGCCACGAGCCGGCCACGGCCATGGCAGTCCTGGCGCCGAATGCGGCTGCGCATCAAACCGCCGTGGCGATCGAGAACTTCAGCATCGGCTAAGTCCAACTGCGCCAGGAGCTGCTGCTGCAAGGCCTGCAGGCCCGGCTGGGGGCGGCGTGGATCCAACAAACGACACACCCCAAGCTTGAGCACCCCTGGCTGCATCGGGAACACCCAGCCATAGCCCTGCGGAACCCACTGGGACCCCAACACGAACGACAGGCTGCCCTGCCAGCGCAACCACTGCTGCTGACTCACCTGCAGCAACCACTCCAATCCAACCCCGCTCACCAACGGATCGGGCGCTATGGCGCCATCGCCAATCAAGGCCCGTTGCTGACCACTGGCATCGATCAGCCAATCGCTGTGGATGCTGCAGCGGGCGCCGCTGGCATCACGGCAGTGGGTGATCACCCCGCCATCGGCTGCCGGTTCGCTGCCAATGGCGGTCCAACCCAACTGCAAACGGCCGCCCCACGCTTGCAGTTGCTCAGCGAGCCAGCAGCGCAAGGCCCCGAAATCCAGCACCACCCCCAAGGGCTGCGGCTGCTGCCACGTGCGCCACTGGCCGCTGGGCCCCAGCAAGTTCCAGCTCGTCCAACGCGCACCCACCACCTGGGCGGGCAAGCCGAATTCCTCAACAGCCGCCATCGGCATGGCAGCACTGCTGAACGCCGCCCGCCGCAGGTCTGGCAAGCGATCAATCACGCAGACATCAATGCCGGCTTTGGCCAGGCAGCGCCCGAGCTCAGCCCCCGCAGGACCGGCTCCCACCACCAGCACGGAGCAACGCTCCAGAACTCACACCGAAAGGGGTTGGCGCTGCAGACGATCGCCAAAGGCCGAGCCAAAGCGCTCGCAGATGCGATCAGCCATTTGCGGCGGCGTCAGACCGAGGGCTTGCTTGGATTCATCGGGGCTGGCGTGATCCACCAACTGATCGGGAATGCCCAACCGCAACATCGGCACCAACACATCACGCTCGTGCAGTGCTTCCATCACGGCAGCACCAAAACCGCCGGCCAAACAGCCTTCCTCCATGGTCACCACGCGACCGATGCGCTGGGCCAGAGGCACCAGCAGCGCTTCATCCAAGGGGCGCAGGAAGCGGGCATTGACGACCGTGGCGCGGATGCCTTGCTCTTGCAGCAGACCAGCTGTAGCCATCGCTGGAGCCACCATGGCGCCATAGGCCACGAGCAACAGATCATCCCCCTCAGCCAGCAGTTCACCGCGACCAATCTCGAGGGGTTCCCAGCCATCTTCCAAACAAGGAACACCTTCGCCAGAGCCCCGCGGAATGCGCATGGCAATGGGACCGTCGTGGCGCAAACCGGTCACCAGCATGCGCTGCAGCTCGGCTTCGTCTTTGGGCGCCATCACCGTGAAGTTGGGGACACAGCGCAGGTAAGAGATGTCGTACTGACCTTGGTGGGTGGGGCCATCAGCGCCCACGATGCCGGCACGGTCCAACACAAAGGTGACCGGCAGCTTTTGAATCCCCACGTCGTGGATCAGCTGGTCGTAGGCCCGCTGCAGGAAGGTGCTGTAGATCGCCACCACAGGCTTCAGGCCATCGGAAGCCATGCCTGCGGCCAGGGTGACGGCATGTTGCTCAGCAATGCCCACATCGACGTATTGATCGGGAACGGCCTTCTGCAACAAATCCAAGCCGGTGCCGGTGGCCATCGCCGCAGTGATGCCAACGATGCGTGAGTCCTGCTCGCAGAGCTTGACCAGGGTCTGGCCAAACACCTTGCTGTAGCTGGGGGGCTTGGGTTTTTTCGCCGGGAAGGATTTCCCGGTGGTGAGATCAAAGGCCGACTGGGCGTGATAACCCACTTGGTCGGCTTCGGCATAGGGGTAGCCCTTGCCCTTGGTGGTGGCCACGTGCACCAGCACCGGGCCTTCGCTGCGGTGAGCCTCCTGGAAGGTGCGCACCATGGCCCCGATGTCATGGCCATCAACCGGGCCCATATAGGTGAAGCCAAGCTCCTCAAACACAGCGCCCACCTTGGGCACCGCCAAGCGCTTCATGCCCTCTTTGAGCCGGTTGAGCTCAGCTGGCACTTGCCCCTGCATGAAGGGCAGATGACGCACCGCTTCTTCCGCACTGCCCGTAAGGAATTGCATGGGCGGGCTAAGCCGCATGCGATTGAGGTGATTGGAGAGGGCCCCCACCGGTGGTGAGATCGACATGTCGTTGTCGTTCAACACCACCAACAGGCGCGTTTTCGGCAGATGGCCGGCGTGGTTGATGGCCTCCAGGGCCATGCCGCCGGTGAGGGCTCCATCACCAATCACCGCGACACACTTGTGGTTTTGCCCCTGGCGATCCCGGGCAATGGCCATGCCGAGAGCCGCCGAAATGCTGGTGGAGGCATGACCTGCCCCGAAATGATCAAAGCTGCTCTCGGAACGCTTGAGGTAGCCAGCCACACCATCTTTCTGGCGCAGGGTATGGAACTCGTTGAAGCGCCCGGTGATCAGCTTGTGGGGATAGGCCTGGTGGCCCACATCCCAAACCACCCGGTCGTGGTCGAGATCCAGGGTTTGATAGAGGGCCAAGGTGAGCTCGACCACCCCCAGACCAGGACCCAGGTGACCACCACTGGTGGACACGGTTTTCAGGTGCTTCTCACGGATCTGTCGCGCAACGTCTTCGAGCTCTGAGCTGCTCAGACCATGCAATTCATTGGGATGACTCAGCTCGCTGAGATGCATTCGGCTGGCGCCCCGTAAGCGTCAAATCTAAAACCCCTTCCCAACGGTTGATGGCATCAACGGCAGCAAACCGGGAGGATGGGGGCAATCAAGACCAGGTCATGGAGGGTTACCTGCAGCGGATCCTGCGCGCCAGGGTCTATGAGGTGGCCCGCGAAACGCCACTGGAGCCGGCAACGCGCCTCTCGCAGCGGCTGGGCCATTCGGTGCTGCTCAAACGCGAAGATCTGCAACCTGTTTTCTCTTTCAAGCTGCGGGGCGCCTTCAACAAGATGGTGCAGCTGCCCGCCGAACAGCTGCAGCGCGGGGTGATTGCAGCCAGTGCCGGCAACCATGCCCAAGGCGTGGCCTTAGCCGCCCAACGCCTGGGTTGCTCAGCGGTGATCGTGATGCCGGTGACAACGCCGCGCACCAAGGTGGAAGCGGTCCGTAGCCGCGGCGCGGAAGTGGTCCTCCATGGCGACAGCTTCGACGCGGCCCAGGCCCATGCCCGAAGCCTGGAGCAGCAGCGGGGGCTTTGTTTTATCCATCCCTTCGATGACCCCGAAGTCATCGCTGGACAAGGAACCATTGGCATGGAAATCCTGCGCCAATGCAACGAACCACCAGCGGCGATCTACCTGGCCGTGGGGGGCGGGGGCCTGATTGCTGGCGTTGGCGCCTATGTCAAAGCCCTCTGGCCGACTGTTCAGATCATTGGCGTTGAACCGCTGGATGCCGATGCCATGACCCGCTCACTCGCAGCAGGCAAGCGCCAACGGCTCGAGCAGGTGGGGCTGTTTGCCGATGGCGTAGCCGTGCGGGAAGTGGGGGAAGAAACCTTCCGCCTGGCGCAGCAGGTGGTGGACCGGATGGTGACGGTCGATAGCGATGCGATCTGCGCCGCCATCAAAGACGTCTTTGAGGACACCCGCTCCATCCTTGAACCGGCTGGAGCCCTTGCTGTGGCTGGCTTAAAAGCCGACGCGGACCATTGGCCCCAGGGCAGCGCCTTGGTGGCCGTGGCTTGCGGCGCCAACATGAATTTCGAGCGGCTGCGCTTTGTGGCCGAACGGGCGGAATTGGGCGAGCAACGCGAAGCGATGCTGGCCGTGGAAATCCCTGAGCAGCCCGGCAGCCTGCGGCAGTTCTGCCGTCTGCTTGGCAGTCACAGCCTGACGGAATTCAGCTATCGCCAGGCCCGCGGGCACCGGGCGCAAATCTTCGTGGGGGTGGAGACCAGCAACCGCCAAGACGCCATGGCATTAACAGCCTTGCTGGAAGAGGGGGGATTCTCCTGCGTGGATCTCTCCAGCAATGAATTGGCCAAATTGCACCTGCGCCACATGGTGGGCGGGCGGCTACCGGAACCGGCACCAGAGCAAGACCCAGTCCCAGAGCGGCTCTATCGCTTCGAATTTCCCGAACGCCCCGGTGCCCTGATGGCGTTTGTGGAAGCCCTTCACCCGGGCTGGACCATCAGCATTTTTCATTACCGGAACCAGGGCTCTGATGTGGGCCGCATCGTTGTGGGAGTCCAAGTTCCAGCTGAGGAGTTGGAGCAATGGCAGCAGGTTTTGGCTGGCCTGCCCTTCCAAAGCTGGGAGGAAACCAACAACCCTGCTTATCAGCTTTTCCTGGCCTGAGACAAAAACGACCGCTACGTTGCGCCAATGGTCTCAACCGAGCTCTCCCTGCCAGCCCAACTCGAGGCGATCCTCTACCTCAAGGGGCGTTGCCTGAGCCTGGCGGAATTGAGCGAGCTCGCCGGATGTGAGCGCGATGAGGTGGAGCTAGCGCTGATCACCTTGATGGCGGACTACGCCCATCGCGATACGGCGCTGGAAATCCGCCAGGAAAGCGCTGGTTACAGCCTGCAATTGCGCCAAAACCTGGCGGCGTTGGTGCAGGAGCTGGTTCCTGTGGACCTCAGCACCGCCAGCCTGCGGACCCTGGCCACGGTGGCGCTGAAAAAACGGATCCTGCAATCGGAGCTGGTGGACCTACGCGGCAGCGGGGCCTACGACCACATCAAAGAGCTGCTGCAACACGGATTCATCGAACGCAAACGCCAGAGCGAAGGTCGTTCGTTTTGGATCAGCCTCACCGAAAAATTTCATCGCACCTTTGCCTTAAACAACGTCAGCGCCGAAGCGGCGTAGCAGAAGCAGCCCACAAAAGCAGCCTGAAGTTCGTACTTTTACATTCCTCAATGCAAATTTTCTTTGAGGTAATTCAAGTTTGATTTCCTGGCGAGTTGATTGCAGTCATAGCGGATAGTTTGAGCTGGCGCAGAGAGCGTTTATACGCCCTCAAGTGCATCCTCTGCCTGGCTTTATTGCCATGGCAATGCCTTCAGCCGACCCGAAAATCGACGCCCCATGGACAACTCCCTGTCACCCAAGATGGATTTTGGTGGAATCACCAAAACCGAGGGCGTTACCTACAGCAAATCGAATGGTGATGCGGCCGTTGCAGCGCTCACCAACGCCGACTTCCTGCGGGCTTCTTGCGCTGAAATGAAGCTTGGCGTGGGGCCTCGAGATCACCATGAGTGCCCGCACCGGGTGACCTTCAACTATTACTCAGCCTCGGATAGCGCAACGCTTCAGCAAGCCATTCATGCCACCTACCGGCATCTTCATGGCAACTGCTATGTGATGGACAACGAGCGGGCCTCTGAGCTGGAATCCCAGCTCAGCAACGGCTCTCTCAACATTCGTGAATTTGTGCGTGCTTTGGTCAAGCGCGATTTTTACAAGGACCGTTTTTTCTCAGCCGTTGCCCCATTCCGCGGGATTGAGTTGGCCTACAAGCATTTGCTCGGCAGACCGCCCCTAAGCGAGCAAGAAGTAGCTGCTGCAATCTCACTCCAAGCCGAGCATGGGTACGACGCCATGGTCGATAGCTTGATTGATTCGGCCGAATACACAGAAGTCTTTGGAGCTGCCACGGTTCCTTACTCAAGAGCTTGGACTTCAGCCAGCGGCATGCCAATGATCAACTTTGTTCGTATGGCAGCGCTGGAGCAAAACTTTGTGACCAGCGATCGCAACAACGGCTCCGCATCGATTTTGCTGAGCAATCTGGCCAAGGGAACTCCCCTGCCCATCAAGGTGAGCAAGAAGGTCAATTTCGTTGGCGTGTCGGCGGCCTGGGGTGCTGGCAAGCCTCCAGCCGATTTCGAGAAGCTGTGGCGTGGTCTGGCCCTGGTGGGTGGCGCTCACCTAGCTGGAATGCTGGTCAATGTGCTCTCACAGATGGCCGGCATTCATGCCCTTGATCGGATTCCAGCGATGTTCCTGGGCCTTTGATTGCTGTTGACCCATCAGGGGCTGCCGCGATAGCCCCTCTTCCTTTAAAAGTGATGCTCGATAGATTCGGGTAAATCCCCAGCGCGATGGACCTCAGCTTCTTACTCGGCGTAATGGCTCAGACCCTGAGCATCTACACGGTCGTGCTGATCGTGCGTGTGCTGCTGAGCTGGTTTCCCAACCTCGACTGGGGCAACCCCGTATTAAGTGCCGTCAGCTCCATCACCGATCCCTACCTCAATGTCTTCCGGGGTTTGATCCCTCCCCTTGGCGGTCTGGATCTGTCGGCCATCATTGCCTTCATCGCCTTAAACCTGCTGCAGTCACTGCTCTCGAGCGCTAGCGCATCGTTTTACAGCGGTGGTTTTGGTTACTGATCCCCTTCTGAAGGGGCGAAACGGGGCCGCTGGAGGAGCAGACTGATCAAGTGCTTTTGATTGGTTAGGTGAACCGCGAGCAGGTGGCGGCTGCCACGCAAGAAACGCTCAACGAGGTGGTTTGGCTCCTGGACCGCCTCAAGGCCATGAGTGGCTGCACTGATGAACACATCGCCGAAAGCCTGGAACGCTTGGCTCGTGGCTATCGCCAGTTCCGCCAACCCAAATCAGTGACCTACGGCAAGACGGGCCAATCTGACGCTTGAGCACTGAGCGCAGCCGTTAGCCAACCGTTTACCGAATCTTTGCCTCAAGCCAACGGCAGCTTGACCTTGCTCGAGCAACGTTCGCCAAAATCCCTCTGTCTCCATGGACTTGGCGATCAGGTGCGTGTGTGCCTGCGTGATCTTGTGGGCGGCCGAGAAGATCTTCGAAGACGGCTTTCACCTCAGTCTTGTGGGGTTTGTGGGGCTGGCCTTTGTGGTGGCGTGGGCAACCCTTCAGGCGTGAAGTCAACAGCTCGAGAACCAGTAAGGGCCTTAGCCCTGCAGCTCCAGTTCCAAGGGCAGCAATTCATCGTCTGAGCCGGCGCGGGTGCGCACGGGCGCGGTGAAGCCCCTAGCGCGTGCCTTCGACACGCTCAAAGGTTCTGGGGTCCCCGCAGGGATCGATAAGCGCAGAGCAAAATCGGAATCACCAGGCGGCACATCACCAAGGGATCCGACCCGGGTGCGGTTCTGCAGGGCAGGCTCACCACCGCGATCAAAGATCTGCGCAAACAGATCGGCATCCACCACGGCCCGCTTGCCGGGGTTGTGGACCACACCGCGCAGGGCGTAGCAACTCGCCCCCACAGGCCGCTTCAAATCCGGCTGGGCTCCCGCATCACCCTCAGGGCAAGGGGCCAGCTGCAAATCACTGACGCTCAGCTCAGCGGCCCAGAGCGGCTGCGGCAACCACAGGGCAAGCACCACAAGGGCCATCAAAAAGGCGCGTTTCATCGCTGATCTCCACTGCCACCAATCACCTGACGCTGGGCCCGACTGGCCAGTTTGTCGAGATTGGCCTGGGCCACGGTCTCGAGGCTGAAACCAAGCTCATCAGCGAGCTGAGACACATACCAGAGCACATCGCCGAGCTCCAAAGCGATGGCCTGGCGCCGCTCATCGCTGAAGACACCGGCCTCATCCCGCAACACCTTTTTGACCTTGTCGGCCACTTCACCGGCCTCCCCACACAAACCCAAAGCGGGATAGATGGGATTGCTGCCCAGATCGGGGTACAGGGCTGTATTGCGCGCTTGCCGCTGATAATTGTTGAGATCCATGGGAACGTTCGGGTGGTAGCTTCCGCAACGCTTCAGGCCCGGTCCATGCCCCTGCCCGATCATCAGCGACGTACCAAAATCGTCGCCACAATCGGGCCGGCCACAGAATCACCAGACAGCATTCGGCAGCTGATTCTGGCCGGTGCCACCACCTTCCGACTGAACTTCTCCCACGGAGATCACGAGGAGCACGCCCAGCGCGCCGCCACCATCCGACAGGTGGCCCATGAGCTCGGAGTTCATGTCGGCATCCTGCAAGACCTGCAAGGGCCCAAGATCCGTCTCGGCCGTTTTGCCGATGGTCCGATCACCGTGGGCAAGGGGGATTCCTTCGCCCTGACTGCACGCGATGTGCCCTGCACCCAAACGATCGCCACGGTCACCTACGACAAGCTGGCCAGCGAAGTGGAGCCCGGCAGCCGCATCCTTCTCGATGACGGCAAGGTTGAGATGAAGGTCGATTGGATCGACCAGGCCGAACAAACCCTGCACTGCAAGGTGACCGTTGGCGGCAAGCTCTCCAACAACAAAGGCGTCAACTTCCCCGACTGCCTGCTCTCGGTCCGCGCGCTGACGGCCAAAGACCGCAATGACCTGGCCTTTGGTTTGCAACTCGGCGTCGACTGGGTGGCGCTCAGCTTTGTGCGCAACCCCTCCGACATGCAGGAGATCAAGGAGCTGATCAGCTCCTTGGGCCATGCCACACCCGTGGTGGCCAAGATCGAAAAATTTGAGGCGATCGATCAGATCGACGCCATCTTGCCGCTCTGCGACGGGGTGATGGTGGCCCGCGGCGACCTGGGCGTGGAGATGGCGGCCGAGGAAGTTCCCCTGCTGCAGAAGGAGTTGATCCGCAAGGCCAACTCCATGGGCATCCCGATCATCACGGCCACCCAGATGCTCGACAGCATGGTGGCCAATGCCCGGCCCACCCGCGCCGAGGTGAGCGATGTGGCTAACGCGATTCTCGATGGCACCGATGCGGTGATGCTCTCCAACGAGACCGCTGTTGGCGACTACGCCGTTGAAGCCGTTGAAACCATGGACCGGATCGCCCGGCGCATTGAGAAGGACTACCCGAACCGCCAACCCGACACCCAGCTGGCCTGCACAATCCCAAACGCCATCAGCATGGCGGTGAGCACGATCGCCACCCAACTCGATGCCGCCGCGATCTTGACGCTCACCAAAAGTGGCGCCACGGGACGCACCGTTAGCAAGTTCCGCCCTTCCACGCCGATCCTGGCGATCACGAGCGACGTGAAGGTGGCCCGCCAGCTGCAATTGGTTTGGGGCGTGAACCCTCTGGTGATTGCCACCCAGGCCTCCACCAGCCGCACCTTCAGCCTGGCCATGGGCGTTGCTCAAGAACAAAAGCTGCTGCAAGACGGCGATCTGGTGATCCAAACCGCAGGAACCCTGGCCGGCGTTAGTGGCTCCACCGATCTGGTCAAGGTGGGCATCGTTTCAGCGGTGCTGGGACGGGGCACCGGTTTTGGCAGCCAGCCAGTGAGCGGCCAGGTGCGCATTGCCAATTCACCGCAGGAAGCCGCCCGCATCGAAGCCGGCGAAATCTTGGTGGTGCCCCACACCGATGCGAGTTACCTCGAAGCCATTCGCCGCTGCGGTGGTGTGATTGCTGAAGAAGATGGCAGCCAAAGCCATGCCGCTGTGATCGGCCAGCGGTTGGGAATCCCTGTGATCACAGGGGTGGCCAATGCCACCCGCGACGTGCGCCAAGGAGAGGTGGTTACCCTCGATGTCCGCTACGGGATGGTGCACCGGGGCACCCACGTCCATGACCACAGCAGCGCCGACACGATCGGTTGAATCCGCCGCGGTGGTCGTTGCCCGACTACCGCTCCGTGAAACCGTCGGAATGGCCCTGGGCGCGCTCGGGGCCAACCGCTTGCGCTCTCTGCTGACGATGCTGGGCATCGTCATTGGCAATGCCTCGGTGATCACCCTGGTGGGTGTGGGCCAAGGCGCCCAAAACCTGGCCAAAGATCAGCTCAGCAGCCTGGGGGCCAACGTGCTGTTTGTGGTGCCGGGCAACAACGACACCCGCCGCCGCGGCATTAGCAATCCCAAAACCCTGGTGTTGGCCGATGCCGACGCCATCGCTGAGCAAGTGCCCAGCGTGGCCAAGGTGGCCCCTCAAATCACCACCAGCCAAACGGTTCGAGCCGGCAACCTCAGCGCCACGGTGACCGTGACGGGAATCACGCCGGAGTTTCTCTCGGTGCGGCGCTTTGACATGGCCCAGGGCCGGTTCTTCTCGGACGAAGACCTCAAAGCGGCCCGCACCGTGACGGTGTTGGGACCTGATCTGGCCGAGCGACTGCTGCCTGAAGGCTCACCGATTGGACGCTCGGTTCGCATCAAGAACCAAAGCTTCCAGGTGATCGGAATCATGGCCTCCAAAGGGGCCTTCCTGGGGCAAAACCAAGACGACGCGGCCTATGTGCCGCTCAGCACGATGGTGAACCGGCTCAGCGGACGTGATCCCACCTATGGCACGTCCTTGAGCTTCATCAGCGTTGAGGCCCGCGACCCGGCATCCATCAGTGCAGCAAGGTTTCAGATCACCAACCTGCTGAGGCAACGGCACCGAATCCTGCGGGAAGACGATTTTGCTGTGAGATCCCAGAAAGATGCCCTCTCGATCGTGGGCACGATCACAGGCGGGCTCACTTTGATGCTGGCCGCCATCGGCGGTATTTCCCTGTTGGTGGGCGGCATCGGGATCATGAACATCATGTTGGTGTCGGTGAGTGAGCGCACCCAAGAGATCGGGCTGCGCAAGGCCGTGGGAGCCCGCAGCGGTGATGTGTTGCTGCAATTTTTGGTCGAAGCGCTGGTGGTCTCCAGCCTTGGCGGCTTGCTGGGCAGCGGTCTTGGGGTTGGCGCGGTGATGGCGGTAGCGGCGTTCACCCCGCTACCCGCCAGCATTGGAGCGGTGAGCGTGCTGGGCACGGTGTTGCTCTCCGGCTCGATCGGTCTGTTCTTTGGCGTTGTTCCAGCGCGCCGCGCCGCCCAACTCGATCCGATCGTGGCCCTCAGACGCCTGTGAGCGAGGTGGCCATCGCGATGATCGAGTGCGATGGCCGCTGGTTGCTGCAGCTTCGCGACGACATCGAAGGCATCCTCTATCCCGGTCAGTGGGCTCTCTTTGGCGGCCATCTCGACCCCGGCGAGACGCCCGCAGCGGCCCTTCGCCGCGAACTCGAGGAGGAGATCAACTGGGCAGAAAGCGATCTGCCCCCTTGGTTTGAACTGCGCGATGCCCAGCGCATCCGCCACTTTTTTCGTGGTCCCCTGGCTGTGCCGCTGGAGTCGCTCACCCTGCTGGAAGGGCAAGACATGGTGGTTGCTGCGCTCGATGAATTGCTCAGTGGCTCGATCTGGAGCCCGAAGTGCCAGCAATGGCGTCCTCTTGCCCCTTCACTGCAGCGGGCAGTACAAGAGCTGAAAAAAGAACGCGATCAAGCCTGAGAAGACTTTACAATCGCGAAACATTTTTGGTGGCACGGGGCAGCTTCCTATGAACAACCGCTGGCGACTGATCGCGCTTTGGGCCCTGCCCATCGCCCTGGTTGTCTTCTTTGGTCTGCAAGTGGTGCGCGGCGGCGGCCCGATGCAAGCGGCCAACGGCCCCACCGAAGCTCCTCGCAACAGCGCAGTGGCGCGCGTGGCTTACGGCCGTTTCCTCGACTACCTCGAAGCCGGCCGAATCACCGCTGTTGACGTGTACGACGGTGGCCGCACCGCGGTTGTTGAAGCCGTGGACCCCTACATCGATAACCGCGTTCAGCGTCTGCGCGTTGACCTGCCTGGTCTGGCCCCTGAACTGATCAGCCAGATCGAAGAGCAAGGCATCAGCTTCGATGTGCATCCTCCCCGCACGACCCCGCCAGCCCTCGGGATCCTGGGCAATCTGGCCTTCCCGCTGCTGCTGATCGGCGCCCTGATCTTCTTGGCACGCCGCTCCAACAACATGCCCGGTGGCCCTGGTCAGGCCATGCAATTCGGCAAGAGCAAAGCTCGCTTTGCGATGGAAGCGGAAACCGGCGTCATGTTTGATGACGTTGCTGGTGTGGAAGAAGCCAAGCAAGACCTCGAAGAGGTGGTGACTTTCCTCAAGCAGCCTGAGCGTTTCTCCGCCTTGGGCGCCACCATCCCCCGTGGTGTGCTGTTGGTGGGCCCTCCTGGAACCGGTAAAACCCTGCTGGCTAAAGCCATCGCTGGTGAAGCTGGTGTGCCGTTCTTCTCCCTCTCAGGTTCTGAGTTTGTGGAGATGTTTGTGGGCGTTGGCGCCAGCCGCGTTCGCGACCTGTTCAAGCGCGCCAAAGAGAACGCTCCCTGCTTGATTTTTATCGACGAGATCGACGCCGTTGGCCGTCAGCGCGGGGCCGGTGTTGGCGGTGGTAACGACGAGCGTGAGCAAACCCTCAACCAGCTGCTCACAGAGATGGACGGCTTTGAGGGCAACAGCGGCATCATCTTGCTGGCGGCCACCAACCGCCCCGATGTGCTCGATTCAGCGCTGATGCGCCCCGGCCGCTTCGACCGTCAGGTGACGGTGGATGCCCCTGACATCAAGGGCCGCCTGTCCATCTTGGAAGTGCACTCCCGCAACAAAAAACTGGCGGAAGACGTGAGTCTTGAGGTGATTGCACGGCGTACCCCTGGTTTCACAGGGGCTGATCTGGCCAACTTGCTCAACGAAGCGGCGATTCTGACGGCGCGGCGCCGCAAGGACGCCACCACCTTGGCCGAGATCGACGATGCCGTTGATCGCGTGATTGCCGGCATGGAGGGGCAACCCCTCACCGATGGCCGCAGCAAGCGTTTGATCGCTTATCACGAAGTGGGCCATGCCTTGGTGGGAACCCTGGTCAAGGATCACGATCCCGTGCAGAAGGTGACCCTGATTCCACGTGGTCAGGCCCAGGGTTTGACCTGGTTTGCTCCTGATGAAGAGCAAATGCTGGTGAGCCGCGCCCAACTGAGGGCTCGAATCATGGGCGCTCTCGGCGGCCGCGCTGCTGAGGACATCGTTTTTGGCCACGCTGAAGTCACCACCGGTGCCGGTGGCGATATTCAGCAGGTGGCCAGCATGGCCCGGCAGATGGTGACCCGCTTCGGCATGAGTGACTTGGGTCCTCTGTCTCTCGAGGCTGGCAACCAAGAGGTGTTCTTGGGCCGTGACTTGATGACCCGCAGCGACGTCTCAGACTCGATCACCAACCAGATCGACGAGCAGGTTCGCTCCATCGTTGAGCGCTGCTACAAAGAAACCGTTGACCTGCTGGCAGATCAGCGCGACTGCATGGATCGCCTGGTGGATCTCCTCATCGAGAAAGAAACCCTCGACGGCGATGATTTCCGCGATGTGGTGTCTGAATTCGTCAGCATCCCTGAGAAAGACCGTTTCAGCCCTTTGCTTCCAACGGCCTGATCCAAATAGCTCATTAAAAACCCCCTGGTGAATCACCAGGGGGTTTTTTGTTGCCGAATTACTCAGCCTTTGAGATCGCACTCAAATGGCGTGAATCGGTCGTTGATCGATCACCTTGTCGATCAGGCCATACTCAGCCGCCTCAGCAGGAGACATGAAAAAGTCGCGGTCGGTGTCTTTTTGAATCCGATCCAGGGGCTGGCCGGTGCGTTGGGCCAGTTCCTCGTTGAGGCGCTTTTTCAGGAACAAGATTTCATCGGCCTGGATGCGGATGTCACTGGCCTGGCCCTGGGCGCCGCCCAAAGGCTGGTGAATCATGATCCGCGAGTGCTGCAGGCTGCTGCGCTTGCCAGGAGCACCAGCGGCGAGCAAGAAAGCACCCATGCTGGCGGCCAAGCCAACACACACGGTCTGCACGTCGGGTTTGACGTGCTGCATGGTGTCGAAGATGCCAAGGCCGTCGTAGACCGAGCCGCCGGGTGAATTGATGTACAAAAAGATGTCTTTGTCTGGATCTTCCGCCTCCAGAAACAGCAACTGAGCAACGATCCGGTTGGCCGATTCGGCGGTCACCGGTTCACCCATGAAGATGATCCGCTCGCGCAGCAGACGCGAATAGATGTCAAACGCCCTTTCGCCCCGTCCGGACTCCTCAATCACGATGGGAATCATGGGGACAACAAGTCAGATGGGGCGATCTTACTGACGGAAACAAGGTCTCTGAGCGCTATGGTCGCAGTCCTGCAGAGCATGGCCTTGAGCAACCCGCAAACCGTTGCCGACAGCAAGCGCCGTTTTTACGCCGCTTACCCCCATGTCATCCCCGGTCTCTACCGCCGGGTGGTGGATGAATTGTTGGTGGAGTTGCACCTGCTCGCTGGGCAGGCCGGCTTCCAGGCCGATTCGCTGTTTGCGATGGGGCTCACCCAGGTGTTCGACAACCTGATGCAGGGGTTCAAACCTGCTGAACGTCAGGAGGAGCTGTTTGCAGCGATCTGCTCTGGAGCTGGCCTGAAGGCCGATCAACTGCGCAAAGACGCCAAGCAACTCAGGGAGCAATTGGTTCCCCATGGCGAAGCCGAGATCAAGTCTTGGATCGAGCAGCAGGGCCAAGGTGCACCGGATGTGCTCAAGCGCGTCTTGCAGCAGGCAGGCCGCAGCGATTTCCACTACTCACGCCTGCATGCCGTTGGTCTGATGGGGCTGCTGCAAGATCTCAGCGGTGGCGATGACCAAGACCCCCAGGCCCTGCAGGAGCGGGCTCACCAACTCGGCCACAGCATGGGCCTGCAGAAAGACAAGCTGCAAAAAGACATGGGCCTCTACGCCAGCAATCTGGAAAAGATGTCGCAGGCTGTGGAGCTGCTCGAGGAAACCGTGGCTGCTGAACGCCGCAAGCGCGAGCAGCGTCAGGGTGAACCGGCTGCAGCTGCCACAGGCCAGGTGAGCGAGCCCGCCAGCTGAGCTGGACCACCGCTTTGATGCGCTGGCTGCAACTCCGCATCGAGTTGCTGCAAACCGCCCCACAACGCAGGCAGCCCAACTGGCAGCAACTGCAGCTGCTGCATCGCGGCGGGGGCGGCACTGAGCTGCAAGCCCTCACGCAACACCCCACTGGA